>JAGSPQ010001031.1 GCA_018262385.1 Myxococcaceae bacterium
CGCCTCCCGACCCGCCACCCGACGCAGGGTCCGCGGAGTGCCAGGGCGTCGCTGCTCGCACCCTCGATCAGCTCTTCCCCACCTACTTCGCCGCCACCGCCCCCACCGGCTGCGTGACCGGCTGTCACGGGGTCGGGCTCGGCGGCCTGAGGTTCACCACCGCCCCCGAGCTGTGGCAGGCCACCAGCGGCAAGTCCTCGGTGAGCGGCGACGGTCCGCTGGTGACCCCGTTCTCTCCTTCGGCCAGCTGGCTGTTCCAGAAGCTGAAGGATTCCGCGGCCAGCCCGATGCCGCAAGGCGGCCCGTTCCTCACCGCGACGCAGCTGGCCGAGGTTCAGGGGTGGATCTGCGCGGGCGCGCCTGCTCCGACGGGAGCAGGGGGCGGCGGCGGCACGGCGACGGTGAGCGTCACCAGCTTCAACCCCTCCACCGGGCTGGTCGGCACCGCGGTCACCGTGCAGGGCCAGGGCTTCAGCGCGATCGCCAGCCAGAACACGATCAAGTTCAACGGCACCGTGGCGCCCGCGCTGACCGCCTCGTCGACCGCGCTGACCACCAACGTCCCGGTGGGCGCCTCGACCGGGCCGATCTCGGTGACCGTCGGCACCCAGACCGGGACCTCGGCCGCGGCGTTCACGGTGATGACGGGAAACCCGGTGCCGGTGATCCAGACGCTCTCCCCCTGCGGAAAAGTGGCCGGGGCCGCCTCGTTCAGCCTCACCGTCACCGGCACGAACTTCCTCGCCAGCTCGACCGTCACCTTCAACGGGGTGAGCCTTTCGATCACCAGCTCGACCGCGACCCAGCTCACCGCCACCGTCCCGGCGACCGCCCTCGCCACCGCGCCGGCGGGAAACACGCTGCAGGTGATCGTCACCAACCCGCCGCCCGGCGGAGGCGCCTCGAGCGGGGCGGGGTTCGGGGTGGCCTCGGCGACCTCCACCTTCGCGACGGTGCTGCCGGTCTTCACCGGCAACTGTGGCAATGCGGGTTGCCACACCAGCGCGGCCCAGGCCGGCGGGCTGGTGCTGAGCGCCGCGAGCTCCCGCGCGACGCTGGTCGGAGTGCCGAGCTCGGGCTGCTCGGGGAAGCTGCTGGTCAGCGCCTGCAACCCGACCCGCGCCGGCAGCGTGCTGATCGACAAGATCCTCGGCACCCCCCAGAGCCCGCCCTGCGCCGGCACCGCGATGCCGAAGGGCGCGCCGCTCACCGCGGCCGAGAAGCAGAAGCTGGTCGACTGGGTTGCTCAGGGAGCGCCCTGAGACCTCGGCAGCACCACCTCGAACAGCGCCCCGGCCCGCTGCTCGAGGTTCCGCAGCGAGCCGCCGTGCCGCTCGACGAACCGGCGCGAGACCGCCAGCCCCAGCCCGGTGCCGCCTTCCCGCGCGGTGACGAACGGCTCGAACAGCCGCGCCGCCACCTCGGCTGAGATCCCCGGGCCGTCGTCCGCGATCCGTACCCGCACGCCGGCGGCCTCGGGCTCGGCGGTGACGGTCACCTTCCCGTTGGGCGAGGCCTGGGCGGCGTTCTGAAACAGGTTCAAGAACACCTGCCGCAGCCGGCCCGCGTCTCCCTGGATCGAAGGCAGCGCGCCACCCGACAGCACGAAGCGCGCGCCGGGAAACGCGGCCTGGGCGGCGTCGACCGTCTCGCGCAGCAGCTCTCCGAGCGGCACCGTCTCGAGCGCGAGCGGGCGATCGGCCGAGAGGTCGAGCAGGTCTTCGGTGAGCTGCTTGAGCCGCTCGACTTGGCCGAGCACGTCCGAGAGAGAAGCGCGGCCGCGCTCGTCCAGCCCGGGCCGCTCGCGCATCAGCTCGACCGTGCCGCGAATGACTCCCAGCGGGTTGCGGATCTCGTGCGCGGCCGAGGCGGCGATCTGGGTCAGCAGCTCGGCGCGCGCGACCTTCGCCAGCGCTTCCTGCCGCGCCCGCTCGGCCCGCACCTGGCGGGTGGCGACCACCGCCAGCGCTGCGGCGCCGAGCAGCGCCAGCAGCACCGAGATCAACAGCGCGCGCTCGAGCTGGCGCGAGCCGCCGCCGAAGCTCGCCCCCGCCTCGAGCGCCAGCACCGCCACCGGCTGCCCGCCGCTGCGCACCGGGAAGTAGCCGGTGCGGATGTTCACTCCGCCCACGTCGTAGCCGTGGCCGATCGACGCGAGGCCCGCCAGCGCGGTCGTCACCCGCTCCGCGTCCACCCGCAGCAGGTCCACCCGCTGCCCGGCCGGCCCGTTGCCATCCGCCAGCACCGCCAGGCTCGGATCGAGCAGGAACGCTTCAGGCGGGTGTAGGTCAGCGCTCCCACCGAGGAAGCGACGCGCTGGACCCCGAGCACGACGAACAGGGTCAGGCTCCGGGTGAGCTCCACGTCGGCGCCGAGCAACCCGTCGATCTGGACCTCCTGGCGTTTGGCCCCCAGCTCCGGATCCACCGCGTCGAAGCCGCGCCAGCGCGCAGCGACCGCTGCCTCGAAGTCGAGGCGCGCCAGCGGCCGCACCACCCAGCGCAGCTCGCCTCCCGCCTCGATCGACGACCGCTCGGCGGTCACCCCCACCGTTCGGGTGGCCAGCGCCGACACCTCGAGCAGGTGGTGGGAGAGGTGAAACGACGCCCCGGCCCGGCCCGCGTGGCGAAGGCCGGAGTCGTCCCTGACGCTCTCGGGCCACAGCTCCTCGTAGCGCAGCGCGTACTCGAGGCTGAGCAGCGCCGCCCCCAGCGGCACCAGCCCCCGCAGCGTTCCCTGCTGGCGCAGCATCCACGGCGTCGCGCCGAGCGAGACGAAGTCGAGCCCGTAGTCGATCGAGGCCCGCGCCGGGCCGAGCTTCACTTCCCAGCCGAGAGTGCCGGTCGCCAGCCCCACGTCGGACTGCGGATGGCGCACCTGCTTGCGATAGCCGCCGCCCACCAACAGGTAGGGGCCGCTGTCGGCCATCGGCCGGAAGGTGACGCTCGCGGTGCCGGCGGCGAAGGCGTCCTGGGCCGCGCCCGGCAGCACCGTCGCATGGGCGGCGAGCAGCGCGTTCGAGTCGTAGCCCCCCTCGACGGCGGCCTCGAGGACGAGCCGGTCCTGGCGGGCTGCCAGCCGCAGCAGCTGCGAGGCGGTGCTGCGCAGCGCCGGGCTGTCTGAGCTCGCCGCGGTGTGAATCCGGGCGAGCGCCGCGTGGTTGTCGCCCTGCCGCAGCGCGAGCAGGCCGAGGAAGAGCTCGGCGGTCTCGGCCAGCTGCGGATCCTCGCGCGCGACGGTGAGCGCGGCGAGCGCGCCGGCGTCGTCGGCCCGCTCGAACGCACAGATCCCCTCCAGCAGCGCCGCGGCAGCGTCCTCCGGCCCACCCCGCGCCTGGCGCAGCAGCGGCAGCGCGCCGCGGCAGTCGTGGGCATTGAACCGCTGCTGCCCGAGCTCGAAGGCGGTCGCCTGCTCTGCCTCGCGGCAGTGCCGGGCCAGCGCCTGCTCGGCGGGACCCCCGGGGGGTTGGAGCTGGGCGGCCGCGCGCCACGCGGTCGCGCTCGCCTCGCGCGCGCCCCGGCGCTCTTCCTCCTGGGCGACCCTGGCGTAGATCGCCGCCAGCGCCCCGTCGGGAGCCGAGCGCTCGAGCGGCGCGCACGGGTCGGCGGCGAGCAGCATCGCCAGCAGCGGCAGCGTCATCGGTGCCCCGCGTCGGCTCGGCCGAGCAGCTTCTGCGCCTCGAGCGCCCGCCAGCGATCGGTGCGCCGCGCCGCCAGCGCCCCGGCCTCCCGGGCGAACGCCGCGCTCAACCGCGCCCGGCCCTTCTGCGCCCCGTCCTCCGCCTGCGCCAGCAGGGTGTCGATCGCCGCCCGCGGGGGCTCGGCGAGGAGCAGCCCGCGGGCCTCGGCTGCCAGCCGGCGCGCCTGCTCGGCGACCCGTGGCCCCGCTGACGCGGCGGCGAGCTCGAACGACTCGGCGGCGCACACCACCAGCTGAGCGTCCGAGCAGGCGACCCCGCGGTAGTAGAGGAACAGCGCGTCGGCCGAGCGGGGCGCGAGCTCGGCCGCATCCTCGAAGGCCTCGAGCGCCTCCAGCTGCCGGCCGGAGCGGGTCAACGCGGCGGCGACATACCAATGCGCTTCGTCCCCGCTTCCCAGCTCACGGGCGACCTTGAACTCCACCACCGCCGCGTCAAAGCGACCGGCGCGGAAGTGCGCCGCCCCCAACCGCAGATGCGGGTCTCCAGCCTGGCCGAATGCCGCCAGCGCGGCGGTGCCGGCGAGCAGCGCAGCCAGGGCGCGCATGGTGAAGCGGGACACCCCGACTGCCTAGCATCCCGGGCCGCCTACGGCTTGGGCGGACGGGGCTTGCCACCCCGGGAGTTCTTCCTCACTTCTTCCGCCCGGGCCTGACCGGTTGCCGACTGCCCCGCCTGGCCCAGGTTGCGGCGGGCGTCGCGGGCCTCGGCGGGCAGCTCCTCGCCCGACAGTCCTTTCCCGGGCCGG
>JAGSPQ010000221.1 GCA_018262385.1 Myxococcaceae bacterium
TACCGGGCGGAAATGTTCGTCTGGGTCCTCGCCACCACGATGCCGTTCATCATGCTGGCGCTGTGGTCGGCGGTCGCCGCGGCCGCTCCGGTCGTCAGCCACAGCGGCCGCAGCTACTCGACCGGGATGTTCACCGCCTACTTCCTCGCGGTGTTCATCGTGCGCCAGCTGATCTCCAGCTGGGCCTCGTGGGAGATCAACTGGGAGGTCCGCCAGGGCACGCTGGCGATGCGGCTGCTGCGGCCGATTCACCCGATCGTCTCCTACGCCGCGAGCAACCTCGCCGCGCTGCCGATGCGCTCGGTGGTCACCCTGCCGGTGGTGGTGATCATCTTCGTCGTCGGCGTGCAGGGCGCGTTCCCTTCCGACCCGGGGGTCTGGGGGCTGTGGGCGGTGGCGATGCTCGGCGGCTGGCTGATTACCTTCTTCGCCAACGTCGCGATCGGCAGCCTCTCGCTCTACATGGAGTCGAGCATCAAGGTGATGGACATCTGGCTGGCGGGGTTCTTCGTCTTCTCCGGCTACCTCTACCCGCTCGACATGTTCCCCGGGTTCGTGCGGGCCGCCGCCGACTGGCTCCCGTTCCGCTACCAGATCGGCGTGCCGGTCGAGCTGATGACCGGCGCGCACGGGTTCGACGCGGCACTGCAGTTGGTGATCCGGCAGTGGATGTGGGCCGCGGGGCTGGGCGTGGTCGCGGTGCTGCTGTGGAACAACGGCGTGAAGCGCTTTCAGGCGTTCGGGGGCTGAGGTGGGGCGCTACCTCCGACTGCTCCGGCTTCAGCTGCGCACCTCGGCGATGATGGCCGCGCAGTACCGCTGGGACTTCATGATCGACGGGCTGATCTCGATCTTCTGGACCACCACCGCGGTGATCCCGCTGTTCGTCGTCTACGGCGGAGCGACCACCGGCGGCATCCCCGGCTGGACGCTCTCCGAGGCACTGGTGGTGATCGGCTGGTTCATCCTCCTGCAGGGAGTGCTGGAGGGCGCGATCAACCCCGGCCTCGTCGCGGTCGTCGATCACATCCGCAAAGGCACGCTCGACTTCATCCTGCTCAAGCCAGCCGACGCGCAGTTCCTCGTCTCGACCTCGCGGTTCGCGCTGTGGCGGGTGACCAGCGTGGTGATGGGCCTGGCGATCTTCGCGATCGCCTTCAACCGGCTCGGGCGGTGGCCGTCGGGCACCGGGATCTTACAGGCGCTGCTGCTGGCGGCGCTGGCGGTGCTGGTCCTCTATTCGCTGTGGATCCTGATCGTCAGCCTCGCGTTCTACGTGGTGAAGGTCGACAACCTCACCTACCTGTTCAGCTCGATCTTCGACGCCGCGCGCTGGCCGGCGACGGTCTTTCGTGGAGCACTCCACCTGGTGTTCACCTTCGTGATCCCGCTCGCGCTGATGACCACCTACCCGTCGGAGGCGCTGCTGGGGCGGCTGGCGTGGTCGACCCTCGGCGCCTCGCTGATCGGCACGGTGGTGCTGGCGACGATCTCCCGGCAGGTGTGGCTGCTGAGCATTCGCCGCTACACCTCGGCCAGCTCGTAGCTCCGCGGGCTCCACGCAGCGCGCGGTTTTGGCCTCCCGGCGATCGTGAACTGTGCGGCGGATCAGCGACGGCGCCGCGCGAACAGCACCGCCAGCGCCGCCCACCCGAGCAGGGCCACCGGCGCGCTGGAGCAGCCCACCAGGAAGGCGCGCGCTCCTGCGCCGCCGCCTTCACCTCCGCCGCCTGCGCCACCCGCCGCGCCGCCGCCTTCACCACCGCTGCCGCCCGCGCCACCGGCCGCACCGCCGCCTTCGCCGCCGCCGCCCGCTCCGCCTCCACCGCCGGTTCCGGAATCAGGCGGACCGGCATCGGCCGCGCCTCCATCCAGCAGCCCCGCGTCGGTGCCCGCGTCCCGGGGAACCCAGGCAATCTCGAGCAGCGGCCGCTGGCCGATGACCGAGTTGTCGCTGCTGACGTACTGGGTCGCGGAGGGGCCGAGCCCTTCACTGAGGATGAAGCCGTGGTTGGGCGCTCCGTCGACCCAGGCCTGAACCTGGGCGGTGACGCTCACCGAGTTCGACCCGAGGGTGGCGGTGAAGGTCGAGGCCGCTCCGGTGGCAGACCCCCCATCGAGGTTGTTCCAGGTCGCGGTGTTCTCGAGCCAGGGCTGCGCCATTCGGCTGACGTTGACCGTCCGCCCATCGGCGGTGTCAGCCCACAGCACCAGAAACGACGAGGTGATCTCCGAGCCCGCCGGAATCGAGGCGAGCCCGAACTTGATCAGCGCCCGCTTCTCCCCGCTCGAGTAGCTGCTGTACAGCGCGGAGCTCGAGCCCGAGTTGGTGTCCGGGCTGGCGCTCCACAGGTACGCGTCGGCCACCACATCCCCCGCATCGGGCCGGCGCTGAATGGTGGTGTTGGCGAACGCGACCGCGGGCACGCAAATCAGCAGGGCGGCGATCACGCTGAAGCGCACGGCGCGAGGATACGCGCATCCCGGGGCCTGGCGCGCGGGGGGCGGTGTGGGCGCAGGTCCCATCTGCGCTCCTTCGGCACCCGCGCTCGCTGTATCGTCACCGGCCATGTCGCGCGCCCGCATCGAACGAAACGCTCCTGCCGACCCGGCGCTCGCGATTCACCGCGCCACCACCTGCTTCACCACCATGGGCTACGAGACCGAGCCGGCCACCTACGGCAGCGCCCAGCTGGTCTATGCGAAGGGCTCGCGCAACAGCCTCCGGCTCGACGAGCACCGGCACACCCTGCGGATCCTCCACGAGGGCTCGAAGCTGGTGTTCGAGTTCTCGACCGGCCTGGGCAGCAGCGGGATGGTGATCGCCAGCGAGCTGCAGGCGCTCGAGGAGCGGGTCGACCGCGCGATGCGCGCCGGCCCCGACGGGAGCTCGAAGGTCGGCTGCCGGTTCTGCGGCCGGATCACCGACTCCGCCGCGCCCAGCTGCGAAGGCTGCGGCTCGGCGGACTTCGTCTGAAGCGTGCGAACCGTCACCTGGAACATCAACTCGATCCGCGCCCGCACCGAGCAACTGCTCGACGTGCTGAAGCGGCTGCAGCCGGACGTGATGCTCCTGCAGGAGCTCAAGTGCACCGACGCGCAGTTCCCCACCGCCGAGGTCCAGGCCGCCGGCTACCACTGCGCGGTCTTCGGCCAGAAGTCCTTCAACGGCGTCGCGCTGCTGTCCCGCGAGCCGCCCACCGACGTGGTGCGCAACATCAGCGACGGCGCCGAGGATCTCCAGGCCCGGCTGATCGGCGCGACGGTGCGCGGGGTCCGCTTCTTCGGGCTCTACGCGCCCAACGGCCAGTCGGTCGGCTCGGAGGCCTTCGAGTACAAGCTCCACTGGTTCACCCGGCTGCGCCGCTTCCTCGCCCAGCGCCACACTCCCGAATCGAAGCTGCTGCTGTGCGGGGACTTCAACGTCGCCCCCGAGGACCTCGACGTCTGGGACCCGCGGCTCTTCGCTGGGCAGACGCTGTTCACCGACTCGGAGAAGCGCGCCTGGAGAGAGCTGCGCGACAGCCTCCAGCTGACCGACGTCTTCCGCGCCCTCCACCCCGGGCTCGCCCAGTTCACCTGGTGGGACTACCGGCTGAGCGGGTACGCGAAGAACCACGGCTTGCGGATCGACCAGGTGCTCACCACCCCGCCGCTGACCGCGCTCGCCCGGGCCTCGGGGGTGGACCTCGCCGCGCGCGAGCTGAAGCTCCCCAGCGATCACGCCCCTCTGTGGGCGGACTTCGATATGTAGTCCCCCATGGACCTCATTTCGATTCCTGGACTGCTCTTCGGCGCGGCGGCCTGGTTCGGCCTGCGCTACGTGATCTTCGGCTTCTACACCGTGGCTCCCAACGAGCGGGCGGTGAAGACCTCGTTCGGCAAGGCCGAGCAGCTGCAGACCACCACCCTCGACAACCCGATGGCCGAGTCGCTGCGGCCCGAAGAACGCGAGCGCTACAAGTACCCCCAGGTGAGGGTGATTCCTCCCGGCGGCCCGTACTTCAAGTGGCCGTGGGAGAAGATCTACAAGGCCTCGGTCGCCACCGAGACGGTGAACATGGCGTGGGACGTCGAGGACGCCAACGCCAACCGCGGCGGCACGATGCTCGAGGCGGTGACCAAGGATCAGCTCAACACCGGCCTCGTCGGCCAGCTGCGCTTCCGGGTCAACGAGCAGAACCTCTACGCCTACCTCTTCGCGGTGAAGCGGCCGATCGTGCACGTGATGGGCTACTTCGTCTCGATCCTCCGCCAGCGGATCGCCGCCTTCGAGGCCCCGAAGTCCGAGATCCCGCCCGGGGTGACCAACCCGCTCGAGATCAGCGTCGTCTCCGGGGTCAGCATCAACGACCTGCGCAAGAACCTGCGGATCCTCAACGAGACGATGGATCGCGACTGCACGTCGTCCTCGGCCCGCTACGGGATCCAGCTCGACGCCGCGCTGATCACCGACATCGATCCCCCGGTCGAGGTCGAGAGCGCGCTGGCGGCGATCAACACCGCCCACAACCACGTCAGCTCGGACATCTCGCTCGCGCAGGCCTCGGCCGATCAGCGGCTGGTGCAGAGCCGCCGCGCGGTGGAGGTCGAGACCCTCAACGCCCAGGCCGAGGTCGAGCCGCTGGTCTCGATGGCCACCCAGTTGGTCGAGCTGAAGAAGATGGGGCCCGACGTGCTCAAGGCCTACACCCGCAACGTCCGGCTCTCGCTCTTCGCCAAAGCCCGGCAGGCGATGTTGGAGGTGAAGCGATGAGCTTCCTGGTCTCGATGATCGTCGCGTTCTTCGGCTGCCTGGTCGGCGTGCCGATTGCCCTCGGAATCCTCAAGACCCTCGGGGTGTGGACCACCGTCGAGGAGCGCCGCTCGAAGGTCTACGTGCTGTTCGGCGAGGTGATCGGCATCATCAACGAGCCGGGCCTGCACTTCCTGTGGCCCAAGCTCGGCTGGAAGGCGATCCTGGTCAACTGGCTGGGCAAGGCGCACCAGGTCGACATGCGGCTCGACCAGGAATACCTGCGCAGCCAGGCGCTCAACTCGGAGGAAGGCGCGCCGATGGGCGTGGGCGTCTGGTACGAGATGTTCGTCTCTGATCCGCGCTCGTTCCTCTTCAAGAACGCCGACCCGCGGGGCAGCTTGCGCGCCAACGTCGGCAACGCGGCGGTGCGCAGCCTCTCGAACATGAAGCTGGCCGAGATGCTCGAGACCCGCCACACGATGAGCGTGGCGGTCCGCAACGAGGTCTCGCCGAAGTCCCACGAGTGGGGCTACCAGCTGGGCAGCGTCTACATCCGCAAGGTCCACTTCCGCGACGTGCAGATGATCCGGCAGATCGAAGAGAAGGTCGTCAACCGGCTGCGGCAGGTGACCTCGGCGATCAAGCAGGACGGCAACAACCAGGTGAGCATCATCAAGTCCACCGCCGAGCGTCAGGCGGCGATCGAGTTCGCCCGCGCCGCCGCCCAGCGCCCGCTGATCGTCGGCCAGGCGCTGCAGAAGATCGCCCAGGACAACGAGGTGATGCAGGCGGTGTTCGAGCTGCTCGAGTACCAGAAGCTGTCGGAAGGCGAGGCGCGGGTCACCCTGCTGCCGATGGGCACCCAGAGCGATCTGCTCGCGCCGCTGCTGGCCGCGCAGAACCCTCCTCCGGGCGGCAAGTAGCGGCTGCGGCTCCAAACAATCTGCCGTCGCGGCCCGCGGCCCGGGTCTATGGTCGCGCGCCTTCCCCTTTCAATCCCAGGAGCGTCCTTGCTACGTCTGCTCGCGGCTGTGCTCGTGTTGGCGGTTCCCAGTTCCGTGCTGGCGAAGGAGATCTTCGTCTCCCGGAACACCGGGAATGATGAGAACCCCGGCACCAAGGAGAAGCCGAAGAAGCAGCTGTGGAAGGTGTGGGACCTGCTCGAAGACGGCGACATCGTCCGGGTCGCCGAGGGGTTCGAGTACGGCGAGCAGAAGGCGGGGGTGATGCCGCAGATCACCAAGTCGGTGGTGTTCGAGGGCGGCTGGAAGCAGGACTTCTCCGAGCGCAACCCGTTCAAGTACCTCACCATCATCACCGCGGCCTTCGATCGCGGCGGCTCGACCAAAGAGGTCTTCCGCTGCGAGGACCGCAAGCTGAACGTCACCATCGACGGCTTCATGATCGACCGCGGGGGTGGCAACGCCTACTTCTCGGTCGGCGAGATGGGCGCGAACAAGCAGATCGAAGGGCACTCCGACAACTCGCCCTTCGGCTACCGCAACATCAACCGCAAGGTCAGCGGCTCCGACCCCTCGATCGAGCTGCTCGGCGGGACGATGACGGTGCGCAACAACGTCATCATCAACTCGCCGTGGTGGGGCATCTACGTCAAGGGCGGCGGCAACGACAAGATCGTGATCGAGAACAACTTCATCCTCGGGTTTCAGGGCCGGGGCCGATCAGGTGCAGCTGAACAACAACCTCTTCTACTTCAACCGGCTCGGCGACTTCGGCAAGGGCGGGGGAGGGTGCTGCAACGTGAAGGACTTCGAGGACGAGCTGAGCATCAAGAACGGCAAGAACGTCCACGAGCTGCCGAAGTTCATCACCAAGCTCGATTCCCGCTACTTCGACCGGTACACGATGACCCAGGATCTCACCTCGGGGGCGACCGCGACCGACGCCGATCTCGACGCCGCGCGGGCCTCGGTGGGGCTCAAGGAGTGGCTCCCGGTCGGCTTCGTCGACAAGAAGTACGCCAGCTACAGCGAGCTGCCGGTCGGCCGCGCCACCTACGATCTGAGCCGGTACCCGGCGCCGATGAAGGTGGGCGAAGGGCTCGACGCCGACGGGTGGCGCAAGTCGGTGCTCCCGGTGCTCGGCTCGGACGGCGAGCGCGGCATCCAGGCCGCCTTCGTCAAGTAGCGGCCCGGCCGTCGGCGATGACCGTCCGATCGAAGCTGCTCTCACTCGAGGCCGTCGTCGCGCACCTGCGCGAGAAGTACGGGCCGCCTCCTGCGCTCGTGGCCACCCCCGAGGCGGCGGAGGAGGCCCGCCGTCTGCTCCAGGAAGGAATGGAGCTGGGGGCGCGCAGCGACTACCACGGCGCGATCGGCAAGTTCGACGCGGCGATGCTGCGGGTGGGCGAGACGGCGAACCTGCTCGCCGCCCGCTCGATGTCGTTCCTCGCCCTCGGCGAGCGCAGCTGGTACCTGTTCGACATGCGCGAGGCGCTCGAGCGCCATGAGGCGGGCGAGCCGCTGATGCTCACCCCTGCCGATCGCGAGGAGAACGCCCGCCGGATCGAGCTCGTCGCGCAGGAGCTGGGGGTGATCGGCTTCGCCGAGCTGCGGTCGCGGCGGCAGGCCGACACCTTCTACTCGCGCGGCTTCCGGGCCTGGAAAGAGGACCACAAGCGCGAGGCGATCGCCTGGATCGCCGAGTCGCTGGCGGTGACCCCGCTGGCGCTGGCCTGCTGGTACGGGGGGATCTTCCTTGCCCAGCAGCAGGACGCAGAAGCCGCGCTGTTCCTGCTCGACCTGCTGCCGAGCCAGAGCGAAGAGGCGCTCGCCCAGCTGTTCGCCGGAGTGAGCCCCGAGACGGTGGCCAGGGCGCGCGCCGCGGTGGCCGACCTCGCGCTGCTGACGCGCTGAGCCGCCTACGACCCGACCGGGTCGGTGGCGCTGCTGGTCTCTCCGCCGGCCCGCTTGAGGCCCAGCGACTTCATCTTCTTGTAGAAGTGGCCGCGTTCCAGATCGAGCAGCCGCGCCGCCTCGGTCGCGTTGTCCCGGGTGTAGGCAAGCGCGCCGAGGATGATGTCCCGCTCGGCTTCGTCGACCTGATCGCGAAACGACTTGTCGCTCTGAAAGCGGGTCGAAGGCCGGGCCGCCTCGGGGATCTTCAGCGCCGGTGAGGTGGGCGGCAGGCTGGCGTCGCCCAGCGCCGGGGTCTTGTCGGTGCTCGGAATCGGCGCGTCGTCTCCGAGCGCGAGCGGGTGCACCCGCCGGCGGGGCAGCAGCGCGTCGGCCTCGGCGCCGGTCACCACCGCTCCTTCGCAGAGGATCGCCAGCCGCTCGACCAGGTTGCGCAGCTCGCGCACGTTGCCGGGGTAGTCGTACGCCTCGAGCCGGGCCAGCGCCTCGCCCGAGAGCTTGAGGCCGCGCCGCCCGTTCTGCCGGCAGGCGTCGAGCAGGAAGGTGTCGATCAGCAGCTTCAGATCTTCGCGCCGCTCGCGCAGCGGCGGGCTGTGCAGCTGGACGACGTTGAGCCGGAAGTAGAGATCTTCGCGGAAGCGGCCGGCCGAGATCTCCTTCTCCAGGTCGCGGTTGGTCGCCGCCAGCACCCGCACGTCGACCTTGATCGTCTCGGTGCCGCCGACCCGCTCCAGCTCGCCTTCCTGCAGCACCCGCAGCAGCTTCGCCTGCATCGCGGCCGGCATGTCGCCGACCTCGTCGAGGAAGAGGGTGCCGTCGTTGGCCAGCTCGAACTTGCCGCGGCGGGCGGTGACCGCTCCGGTGAAGGCGCCCTTCTCGTGGCCGAACAGCTCGCTCTCGATCAGCTCGTGGGGCACCGCGGCGCAGTTGAGCTTCACGAACGGCCCCGACTTGCGGCGGCTGTGGACGTGAATCGCGCGGGCGATCAGCTCCTTGCCCGAGCCGTTCTCGCCGGTGATCAGCACCCGCCCTTCGCTCGGAGCGGCCCGCTGGATCAGCGCGTACACCCGCTGCATCGCCGGCGAGCTGCCGACCATCTCGAACCGGCCGACCTCCTGCTTCAGGGTGGTCAGCTCTTCGACCAGCGCCGAGACGGTGAGCGCGTTGCGCAGCGCCAGCAGCAGCCGATCGCGCGAGATCGGCTTCTCGAGGAAATCGCGCGCGCCCAGCTGGGTCGCCTTCACCGCGGTCTCGATCGTGCCGTGGCCGCTCATCATGATCACCGGCAGATCCGGCCGCAGCTTCTGGATCCGCGCCAGCGCCGACAGCCCATCCATGTCCGGCATCTTCACGTCCATCAGCACCGCGTCCACCGGCCGCGCCGCCACCACGTCCAGCGCCAGCTGTCCCCCGGCGGCCAGCTCGGTCTTGTAGCCCTCGAGCTGCAGCGCCTGGTTGAGGGTCAACAGGATGTTCTTCTCGTCATCGACGATCAGAACCGTGGAGTTGGGCATTTTGAGGACCTCGTGGTCGAACGGACGCGGCTGTGTGTCCATTGTGCCGCGCCTTGGCGGGGAGGAGCAGCACAACTGCAACGTTCTTGCCCCCTTCTGGAGTGTCTGTTACCTGCCAGCGCTCATGGCTCCTCGACTGATGAAGGTGTTGTTCGCAGCGACGGCCTGCTTCGCCCTCACCGGCTGTCCGCCGACCTACCCGAAGTGCGACAGCGACGCGAACTGCACGGAGAAGGGCGAGGTCTGCGTCCAGGGCCAGTGCCAGGAGTGTGCGGTCGACGCGAACTGCAAGCCGGGGTTCGTCTGCGACGCCAACAAGTGCGTGCCGAAGCCCGAGTGCACCGACAAGAACCCGTGCAAGGCCGGGGCGAAGTGCAAGCAGGGCAAGTGCGCGGTCGAGGCCGGGGCGAAAGACGGCACCAGCAGCACCAACGAAGACAGCCCCTCCGGCGAGGAGTGCAAGGCTGGCAAGTGCGCGGCCAAAGGTGGGGCGGCCGGCAGCTGCAGCGTCGAGCCGGTGCGCTTCGACTTCAACGAGAGCAAGCTCGGATCCGAAGGCCAGGCGGCGCTGGCGGCGCTCGCCGACTGCATCAAGAAGAACGGCTGGAAGCTGCGGGTCGAAGGCCACGCCGACGAGCGCGGCACCGAGGAATACAACCTGCAGCTCTCCAACCGCCGCGCCGCCTCGGTGAAGCGCTACCTCACCGACCTGGGCGTGCCCGATGCGGCGCTGGAGACGGTCGGCTACGGCGAGAACAAGCCGGCGGTATCCGGGGCCACCGAAGCGGCCTGGGCTGCCAACCGCCGCGTCGAGCTGGTGAAGCGCTGAAGCTCAGGGAAGCCCTCGCGAAGCCGCAGCTCGATCTGGCGCAGATCGCGGCCCGGCTCGACCAATCGGATCAACCGGAGCGGCTGACCGAGATCTGGAGCCTCAGCGGCGCCGAGCAGGCCCGGCTGTTCGACGCGGTCCAGGGGTTCCGGCCGGTCACCCTCGAGTCGCTCGTCCCGGCCGAGGTCGCGCCGATGACCGGGGTTCCCCACGAGGGGCGCAACTCGCTGCTGCTGTTCACCCATTTCGCCAAGGTCTGCTACCGGCCGGCGGATCCGGCGGTCGCGGCGAAGGAGCTGTGGGGCTTCAACCGCAACGATCTGCTGGTCCAGACCGCCGTCGGGCCCGGCTACTACGTCGCCTATCCGCACGGGCAGGGCGAGGTGCTGATCGACTACACCCGGCTGCCCACCCAGGCGCCGTCCGGCTGGCCGAAGATCCTGCGCAACGACCAGCGGCTGTCGCGCCTGGTCTACAACGGCACCCAGGATCTGCTGCGCGGGGTGTCGAAGCACGTGACGATCGGCCGCGCGAGCCGCAAGGGGAAGAACCTCGACAACTGGTTCATCCTCTGTCGCACCGAGTAGCCCGCCTCACAGCAGCTGCTTGAAGCCCTCCTCGTCGACCACCTTCACCCCCAGCTCGGTCGCCTTCTTCAGCTTCGAGCCGGCCTCGAGGCCCGCGACCACCAGGTCGGTCTTCTTCGACACGCTCCCGGTGACCTTCCCGCCGCGGCGCTCGATCTCTTCCTTCGCCGCCTCGCGGGTCAGCGTCACCAGGGTGCCGGTGAGCACCACCGTCTTGCCGGCGAAGGCGCCCCCTTCCACCTTCGGCGGCGGCTCGGGGACGATCGGCACCTCCAGCAGCGCCTCGACCACCGCCCGGTTCTTCGGCTGGTGGAAGAAGCCGCAGATCTCGTGCGCCATCTCGGGCCCGATGTCCTTCACCCCCTGCAGCGCCTCTTCGTCGGCGTCCATCAGCGGCTTCATGTCCCGGAAGTGATCGGCCAGCGCCTTCGCCGTCGCCTCGCCCACCTGGGGGATCCCCAGGCCGTAGATGAAGCGGCGCAGGCTGGTCTGCTTGCTCGCCTCGAGCGCGGCGATCAGGTTGGTGGCGCTCTTCTCGCCCATCCGCTCCAGCGTCATCAGCTTCTCGACGTTCAGCGCGTAGAGATCGACCAGGGTCTTCACCAGCCCCGAGTCGTAGAGCTGCTGCGCCAGCTTCTCGCCCAGCCCCTCGATGTCGAGCGCGGTGCGGCTGGCCCAGTGGCGGATCCGCCCGGTCACCTGCGCGGGGCAGGCCAGCCCGGTGCA
>JAGSPQ010000222.1 GCA_018262385.1 Myxococcaceae bacterium
CCTACCAGCGCGGCCTGACCAAGCTGGTCGCCGGGCAGGCGTTCCGCGCGCCCAACATCTACGAGCTGTTCTTCACCGACAACCTGCGGTCGATTCGCGCCGCGGGGCAGCTCAACCCCGAGACGATCATCACCTTCGAGGCCGAGCACAGCCACGATCTGACCCAGGAGCTGCGGATCACCGCCTCCGGTTTCTACAACCTGATCAACCAGCTGATCGTCACCCAGACCGAGGAGGGCCCACCCGGATGCGGCTCCGCCACCGCGCCCCAGCCCTGCGAGCAGTACCAGAACGCGAAGGATCAACTGACCGCGATCGGCGCCGAAGGGCAGGTGCGCTGGCAGCCGGGGCGGTACACCCTGGTCGAGGGCACCTACTCGTTCGTCAATCTCCACACCAACGCGGCGCGCGATACCCAGCTGCACCTGGCCTCGGTGCGCGCGATGGTGCCGCTGTACGAGGGCGCGCTGAGGCTGTCGGGCCAGCTGACCTTCCAGTCGCCGCGCGCGGCGGGAGCCGAGGCGTCGCTGCTGCTCAACTTCGGCCTCTCCGGCGAGTACGGGGTGCTCAAGTACTTCGCCGGGATCCAGAACCTGCTCGACAGCACGACCGCCATCGCCGTCGGCAGCGAAGCGGGCGACGCGCTCGTCCCCCAGTACGGCCGCACCTTCCTCGTCCAGCTCTCCGCCGGCTTCTGACCGCCGGCGAGATGACGGCCGCGACCGGACGGTGGTACGCCGCCGCCCATGATCGAACCGGTGCTGCCGACCCCGACGCGCGCGGTGATCCCCGACCTGCCTGGGCTGAACGCCGACGAGGCGATGCGGCGCGCGCTGGGCAACCTGGCGCAGCGGCAGGAAGAGCGCGGCAGCTGGGCGGGCGACTACGGCGGCCCGATGTTCCTGCTGCCGATGTACCTCGCGCTGTGCCGGCTGGCCGGCAAGCCGCCCGACGCCTTTCGCACCCAGCGGATGACGACCTACTTCTTCAACGTCCAGCGCGCCGACGGCTCGCTCGGGCTGCACGCCGAAGCCTCCAGCGGCAGCATGTTCACCACCGCGCTCGGCTACGCGGCCCTGCGGATCCTCGGGCTGTCGGCGGACGACACGCGGATGCAGAAGATGGCGCGGTGGGTCCGCGAGAACGGCACTCCGCTGGGCGCCGCCTCGTGGGGAAAGTTCACCTTGTGCCTGCTCGGGCTCTACGACTGGCGCGGGCTTCACCCGGTGCTGCCCGAGCTGTGGCTGCTGCCGGCCTCGGCCCCGATGCACCCGAGCAAGCTGTGGTGCCACTGCCGCCAGGTCTACCTGCCGATGGCGTGGCTCTACGGCACCCGCGCGACCGGCGAAATCGACCCGTTGATCCGCGCGCTGCGCGACGAGCTGTACGGGCCGAACGTCTACGAGCAGCTGGAGTGGGAAAAACAGCGCGACACCGTCTGCCCCGCCGACGACTACCGGCCGACCACCCGCGCGCTGCAGGCGGTGAACTTCTCTCAAGGGCAGTACGAGCGGCTGCCGTTCAAGCCGCTGCGCAAGCGGGCCCTCGACGAGTGCCTGACCCACATCAAGTACGAGGACGCGGTCACGAACGATCTCGACATCGGCCCGGTGAACGCGGTGTTCAACACCGTGGTCCACCACTTCCGCGGAGCGGCTGGCGCCGACGACTTCCGCCGCGGGTTCGCCGCGCTCGACGTCTACCTGTGGGACGGCCACGACGGGATGAAGATGCAGGGCTACAACAACAGCGAGCTGTGGGATCTGGCGTTCGCGGTCCAGGCGGTGCTGGCGGTGCCCGAGCAGGTGCGCGCGCCGCACGCCCCGATGGTCCACCGCGCCTACCGTTACCTGCGCGACAACCAGATCCTCGACGACGTCCCCCAGGCCGAGGCGCACTACCGCCACCTCTCGAAGGGCGGCTGGCCGTTCTCCAACCGGGCGCACGGCTGGCCGATCACCGACTGCACCAGCGAGGGCCTGAAGTGCGCGCTGCTGCTCGAGGGCCAGTACCCGAACGAAGAGATCCCGCTGTCCCTGCTGCGCGACTCGGTGCGGCTGCTGCTGAGCTGGCAGAACGAAGACGGCGGCTGGTCGACCTACGAGAAGCAGCGGGCCGGCGGCTGGATCGAGGAGCTCAACCCGTCGCAGGTGTTCGGCGACATCATGGTCGACTACTCGCACGTCGAGTGCACCAGCGCCTGCATCCAGGGCCTGGTGCGCGCCCGCAAGCGGTTCCGGGGAGAGTTCGACGACCGAATCGACCCGGCGATCGCGCGGGGGCTCGACTTCCTCCGCGCCGCCCAGAAGAGCGACGGCAGCTTCGAAGGCGCCTGGGCGGTGTGCTTCACCTACGGCACCTGGTTCGGGGTCACCGCGCTGCGCGAGGCGGGCGCGTCGACCCAGGATCCCTCGGTGCGCGCGGCCTGCGAGTTCCTGCTCTCGAAGCAGAAGGCCGATGGCAGCTGGGGCGAGGCGGGCGACAGCTGCCGCGAGCGCAAGTACCTCCAGCACGAGAAGGGGCAGGTGGCGCAGACCGCGTGGGCGCTGCTGGCCCTGGTGCGGGGCGGCTGCGATCACCCCGAGGCGATGCGGCGGGCGGCGCAGTTCCTCGTCGACCGGCAGGAGCGCGACGGCAGCTGGGCCCGCGAGTCGCTGGTCGGGGTGTTCAACCGCACCTGTCTGATCAACTACGACAACTACCGGCACTACTTCCCGCTCTGGGCGCTGGCCGAGTGGAGCGCGGCCGCTGCGAGCTGATCAGCGGCAGGCCGGGTAGAGGGCGCAGACGCTCTGGCGATCCAGCTCGCCCAGCCCGGTGCGCGGGTTGGGCGCCCGGGCCTCCTCGAGCACGGTGTCGCGAAAGGCGGCCTTCTTCGCCTGGAAGCCGAGCACGTACCCCAGCTGCTTGAGCAGGTCGCCGGTGGTCGAGGCGGTGCCGGCGTAGATCGTGGCGTGCAGGGTCTGGGCGGTGCGGCCGTCGTTGAGCAGCTCCCACGCGCCGCCGGTGCCGACGCCGGTGTCTGCAACGTGGAGGCGGTAGTCGGCATCGTCGGTGGGTGGATCGCGCCTGGCGGTCGGCGCCTCGAAGCACAGCCCGGTGCACTCCACCTGGTCCCACGCGTCGAGCGCCGCCTGCACCTTCGGCTTCAGCTTCTCGAGCGAAGGGGCGTAGGTGACCGGCACGCACCGCTCGCGGTTCCAGGCCCGCGTCATCCCGTCCACCTGCTGCACTTCGAGCGCAGGGGTCTGCTGCGGATTGCGGATGCAGCTCGCCGGGCGGCCGTAGGACGTGGTCCGGCCACAGGACACACAGAGGAGCAGGACCAGCAGGAGGGCCGCGCGCACGGGAGGGGGGTTCTTGCCAGCGCTGGCCCCCGCGAAGCAAGTGGGCGCGGAGGACCGCCCGGCGCCTGCTTCTCAGGGCTGGATCGCCCGCGATGAGGCAGAGGGGGGACGGCCGAGCACCGCCGTGCACGCGCGCTCGAACGCGTGACCGGTCTGCACCTTCCAGGCGCGCAGCAGGTGGTTGAAGGCGCGAGCCGCCAGCCCTTCGGTCACCGAATCCACAGGGCGCTCCTCGCGCGCGTTCTGAATCACCCGGCCCAGCGCCTCGAGCTCGGCCCGGCCCAGCGCCTTGCGCAGCGCGGGAAAGAGAAGCTGCTCTTCCTCGCGCGAGTGCGCGAGCAGCGCTTCGGCGAAGGCGGTCAGCCGCGGCGCGAAGCCCGGGTCTTCGACCTCCAGCTGCCCCAGCTCGTCGAGGAAGCGCCTGGCCTGCGCGTGCTCGCCCAGGTGGGATCCGGCGCGCTCCTGGGCGATCGGATAGACGTACTTCTGTTCGAGCGCGAGGTGCAGCCGCGCCTGGTGGAGCAGCCGGCGCGCCAGGTCCTCTCGTAGGCGCGGCGATTGGGCGGCCTGGAAGCGCTTGAAGAGCGCTCCGAGCGAAAGGTGGTCCTCGGTCAGCAATCTCACTGCGTCCATGAGGGCTCCTTCCCCTGACGATGAGCATCCGACGTGCCACCCGTTCCCGCTGGGGGCGCGGCACGCGGGTGTGGCGAGACTGCTTCCGGGCCGCCGTTCCGCCCCGCGCGGATATGCTCCGCGGCCCTTGCCCGACTCTCCTCCAGGCCAGCTTGCGCCGGGCACGTTGATCGCCGATCGCCTGGTGGTGGTGCGCCACCTCGGCGCAGGGGGACTGGGCGCGGTCTACGAGGTGGAGCACAAGTTCACCCTCCATCACCGCGCGGTGAAGGTGCTGCACCCGAAGTTCCAGCGCGATCCCGAGGTGGTCGATCGCTTCCTCAAAGAGGCGTCGGCCGCGGGGCGCATCGGCAACCCCCACATCGTCGAGACCTTCGACGCCGGGCACCTCGCCGATGGCTCGCCGTACATCGTGATGGAGTTCCTCCAGGGCAAGCCGCTGAGCGAAGTGCTGCGCTGGAGCGGCCGGCTCGACCCCGGCCTGGCCGCCGCGCTGATGGTGCAGATCTGCGCGGCGGTGCAGGCGGCCCACGACGCGCAGATCATCCACCGCGATCTGAAGCCCGAGAACCTCTTCCTCACCCAGCGCGACGGCGAGGCCTTCACCAAGGTGCTCGACTTCGGGGTGTCGAGGTTCACCGCCGAGGAAGGCGACGTTCGCCAGACCCGCTCGGGGATCACCATCGGCACCCCGCTGTACATGGCGCCCGAGCAGCTGCGCGGCGCGAAGAACGCGGATGCGCGGTCCGACGTCTACAGCCTCGGCGTCGTGCTGTACGAGATGCTCTCCGGCCACGTCCCGTTCTCGGCCAACAGCTTCGCCGAGCTGGCGGTGAAGGTCCTCTCGACCGAGGCGCCGAGCCTCAACCTGAGCCATGGCGCCGCTCCGGCCGAGATCACCGCCCACATCACCCGGGCGCTGCAGAAGGAACCGGCGCTCCGGTTTCACACCGCCGCGGAGTTCGGCGAGGCGCTCGCGCCGTTCGCGCGAAACCAGGACGTGTCGGCGCTGCTCGAGGATCAGGGGCCGGCGATCGCGGCGCCGACCGGAGACACGTTCGTCCCGCACTCGGCGGATCCGGTGGTGGTCTACTCGCTGCCTCCGATCGAGGCCGGCCGGATTCCGCCGCCGCGCGTCGCCGCCGAGCTTCAGCTGATCGCGAAGGGGATCGCGATTCCCCGCCGGAAGATCCGGCCCCTCTGGGTCGCCGCGCTGGTCGCGGTCGTCGCCGTCGGGGCGGGGGCGATCGGGATCGCGCGCCGCGCCTCGGCGCCGCGCCGCGCGACGTCGATCGCGGTCCTTCCGTTCGAGAACGCCACCGGAGATCCGGAGAACGACTACCTGAGCGAGGGGCTGACGGAGAGCGTGATCTACCAGCTGTCCCGCACCTCGGCTCTGCGCGTCATCCCGCGCAGCAGCGTCTACCGGGCGAAGGCGTCGAGCGGCTCGCCCGTCGAAGCGGGCACCCGGCTCGGCGTCGATGTGGTGGTGGCCGGTGAGCTGACCCAGCGACACCTGGTTCGCGCGGAGCTGGTCGAGGTTCGCAGCGGGGCGCTGCTCTGGGGCAACCGGTGGGATCGCGCGGACACCGACCTGATCGCGATCCAGCGCGAGATCGCCGCCGGCGCGCAGACCGCGCTGGAGGAGCCCGGCTCGGCGCCGCGCCCGACGACGCAGGTGCAGCCGCCGAAGGATCCCGAGGCCTTCCGCCTCTACCTGAAGGGCCGCTACTACTGGAACAAGCGCACCGCCGATGGGCTGGAGCGGGCGGCGGCGCTGTTTCACGAGGCGCTCGCGCGCGACCCGGGCCTCGCGATCGGCTGGGTCGGGCTGGGCGACTCGATCGCGCTGATGGAGCAATACGCCGGCGTGCCCTCGAAAGAGAACTGCCCCAAGGCGAAGGCCGCGATTGCCCGCGCGCTCGAGATCGACCCCTCGCTGGCCATCGCTCACACCAGCAGCGCGCTGTTGGCGGGGCACTGTGATTGGAACTGGGTCGAGGCCGAGGCGGAGTTCCGCCGGGCGATCGCGCTCGACCCCAACTACGTCACTGCCCATCACTGGTACGCGCTGCACCTGGCCTATCGCGGCATCTTCGATCGGGCGCTGGACGAGGCGCGCATCGCGGAAGGTCTCGACCCGCTCTCGTTGATCGCCAACAACGCGCGCTCGGTCGTCAATGGCCTGGCCGGGAAATGGGACGCGGTGAGCGAGCAGAGCGATCGACTGATCCAGATGGATCCCACGTTTCCGATTGCCCACATGTGGAAGGGCCGGGCGCTGCGCGCGAAGGGAGACCATCGCCAGGCGCTGGAGGAGTTCCGCAAGGCGTTCGAGCTGGCGGACCAGCGATCCTTCGAGTTGATGGGCGAGCTCGGAGCGACGTCCGCGATC
>JAGSPQ010000223.1 GCA_018262385.1 Myxococcaceae bacterium
TTTCAGGGGGCAAGCTAACGCGTCACGCCGCCGAAGGCAGCCACGCCAACCGCCCGCTCGAGTTCCGGTTTTCCATCGGTTTTTTGCCCGCTGACGGGTTAGGTGAAACCACGATGAAGGAAGTCACTGTCTACAGCACGACGCGCTGCTCTTATTGCCGCCAGGCGGCGCAGTTCCTTACCGCCCGGGGCGTGCCGTTCAAGAACATCGACGTCACCGACGACGACGCAATGCGCGCGAAATTGGTGGCGCTCAGCGGCGGGCTGCGCACCGTCCCGCAAATCTTCATCGGCGGAAAGTCGGTGGGCGGCTACACCGACCTGGTCGCGCTCGCGCAGCGGGGCGAGCTCGACGCGATGCTGAAGGAAGAAAGCCCCGACAAACCGGGGTGAATTGCCCCGCGGCGGCCCGGGGCGCACCGACGCTGCGCGGCGGCGCGAATCTGGTTGGAACGCACCTTGAAGGCGCTCCCCTCAAGGAGAACCACCATGGACGCCATCAAGCTGCTCGAGTGGCAGCACGACGAAGTCGACACCCTCTTCACCCAGTATGCGGAAGCGGAAGACGACGAGGAGAAGCTCGAAGTGTTCAACGCGATCGCCGACAGCCTCTCGGCCCACGCGACGATCGAAGAGAAGCTGTTCTATCCCGCGGTCTACGTCGGCGAGCTGAGGGAGCAGCTGTCGGACGCGATCGAAGAGCACATGCGGGCGAAGCGGGTGATCTCCGACCTGATCGACCTCGAGCCGTCGGACCCGAAGTTCGACAAGAAGATGAAGGTGCTGCAGGAAGAGGTCGAGCAGCACGTCAGCGAAGAGGAAGAGGAGCTGTTCCCGATCGTCAAGCAGGCGCTGCCGAAGCTCGAGCTCGAGGCGCTCGGGGAGTTGATGGAGGAGCTCTACGAGGACCTGATGGCCAGCAACCCTCGGGAAGAGATCGGCGAGGAAGCCGAGGACGAGGCCGCATCAGTGCGGTGAGCGCTCGAGCCGGGTAAGCGCGCTCAGCGCCTGGCCGGCCGGACGCCGAGCCGGGCGCAGAAGTCCTTCAGGCTGGGCTTCTTCATCGTGTCCGGCCGGCAGACCGGGGCCCAGGCCTTCGGTTCCGCCGTCACCCAGCCCTGCTCCCCGAAGGCGTCCCGCTGAACGTCATACCGGACGCGCAGCCGCAGCTCGTCGATCGGCGGCAGCAGATCCTTCGGCAGCAGCGCAGTGAACGCGGTGCCGAGGAAGTCGATGTGCCGCGAGGGCGGAGCGCGCAGGCCGTCTGCGCCTTCGGGCCGCAGGCGCAGGTAGCTGTAGACCAGCCGCAGCTGATCGCGGCGCACCGCTTCCTGCCGCAGCCGGCACCACGGCTGCTCGGTGCAGGCCTCGAGCGCGGCCACCTCGGTCAGCCAGTCGGCGACCGAGCCGCTCACGAACAGCGCCTCGCAGGACTCGATCTTCTTCAGCGTCTCGGCGGCGCTCGCGGGCGACGACTGGTGCAGCGCGAAGCCCCGCTGGAGGCTCGGGCCGACGTTGATGAACGGATCATCCCGGCCGCTCAGGCCGACCCGGTAGCCGAGGCGCCCGGCGTCGGCGGGCCAGCTCGCCTTCGCCTTCGGGTCGACCCGCAGTCCCTTGTTGTCGAGGATCTCGGGCCGCACCGAGTAGCCGGACTTGCCGAGCGCGAGCGGGAAGTCCTCGCACACCCCGGCGTCGAACGCCGCGCGCGCGCACTTGTCGAAGTCGGCCCGCGACATCGAGCCGTGCATCGCGAGGTCGAGCCGGCCCGCGTCCGCGTCCCCGAGGTACTCGAACCGGGTCGGGGTCGGGGCCCAGGGCAGCTCGTTGATCCACTCCGGGTTCCAGCGGGCGAACTCGTTGAACACCCGCAGCTGGGTCAGGTCGTCCGAGGCCTCGGTGCGGATGTCGCGCAGCCGGACGTCGATCTCCACCTTCTGGGGGCCGAGATCGATCGTGGTCTCGACCTCCCGGGGGGCCGCGAGGCAACCGACCGCGAGCGCCAGCGGAAGCAGCAGGAGGGGTTTGAGAGTCATTGGCGCCGCCACTGTACGCGCGGTGGGCCGCCCCCGCACAAAGGGATGAAAATGGTGCGTCGGGTGGACAAATTTGTTGCTGTGAACACCTGATGGAGGAATTTCAGATGGCAATCGCAAGCGCGGAGACCAACAGAAACATCGCCCAGCTCAACAGCTTTCTGCGAGGAGAGATCTCGGCGGTCGAGACCTACCGGATCGCCGTCGAGAAGCTCCACCCCGGCAGCCCGGCGCTGACTGCGCTCTTCGCCTGCGCCAAGTCGCATGAGCGGCGGGTCGAGAAGCTGACCGCGAAGATTCGGGCGCTGGGCGGAACCCCGGACACCCGCTCGGGGGCCTGGGGCGCGATGACCCGGGCGCTCGAGAAGGGCGCGGCGGTATTCGGGGACAAGGCCGCGATCTTCCTGCTCGAAGAGGGCGAGGATCACGGGCTGAAGGACTACCGGCACGACCTCGAGAAGCTGGACGCCGACGCGCGGATGCTGGTGACCAGTGAGCTGCTCCCCCAGCAGGAAGAGACCCATCGCAAGCTGAGCGAGCTGAAAAAGGGCCACGGCGAAGTTACCGCTTAGTCCGTTACCCAGAGGTACCGGGGGTGCGCGGGTTGGCGTCCCACTGGAAGTTGTCGAACAGCACCAGGCTGTCGAGGATCCCGTCCCCGACGTCCCAGATCACGAACCGCAGCTCGACGATCTCTCCCGGGCGCACGTTGCCGACGGTGATCAGCCAGTCGGTGCCGCCTCCGTTGACGCAGGTGCCGGTGCCGCTCGGTGCCTCGTAACCGGTGCCCGAGAGCAGCGGCACCCCCTGCGCGCAAGACTGCGCGTTGACGTCGGGGTCCCAGCAGCTGAGGCTCGAGGTCTTGCTCTGGCAGACCCGGAACAGGCTGGTGCCGCCGGCGAGGTTGATCCCGATCGGCCACGACTGGTTTCCGCTCTGGTAGGTGAGCAGGTTCTTGTCGACCGGGTTCGACGGGCTGGCCGCGCCGCCGGGGGTGTCGACCAGCACCAGCACCTGGTCGTTGAAGTTGGTGCAGACGAACTCGGGATACTCGGCCGAGAAGAAGAAAGACGAGAGCGAGAACGAGCGCGCGTTGGTGGGCGCCCGAATCCGCAGCTTCACCATCACCGAGTCGTTGGCGTCTTCGGCCTGGGTCGAGCCGCTGCCACAGTTGGGGGCGACCGGCAGCTCGTTCGCCAGCTTCAGCGGGGGGTTGGGGGTGATCAACCAGTCCTTGATGCAGCTGGCCGAGGTGCAGCTGAGGATGTTGGTGGTGTGGTTCAGATCCTCCGACGGGTCGGAGCCCGGCCCGCCGTTCGGCCCCGGCGAGGTCTGGGTCGAGTCGGACGCCTGGCCGCTGGCGAGCACCGCCATCGACGAGCCCTCGCGCGGCAGGATCCGCCCGAAGCGGGGGCGAATCGACTTCGCGTCGGCGGTCGACAGCGGCGTCCCGTCGGCGTGCAGCAGCTCGGCGGAGATCACCCCCCAGCTCTTCGCCTGCGGCGTCGCCGGAACCTCGACGGTGGTGCGGCACAGCCCGAGCGCCCGGGCGTAGTCCATCCCCAGGCTGGAGTCGCTGGCGAGGCCGGTGTCGCAGCTGGCGACGTCGGCGAGATCCGCGGTGTCGACCAGGCCGTTGCAGTTGTCGTCGACGAAGTTGTTGAGCAGCTCCGCCGCGCCGGGGTTGACCTGGGCGGGGTTCGGGCAGCCGAGGGGGTTGTCGCAGCAGTCGCCCTGGGTCTGGGTCCAGCCGTCGCCGTCGCAGTCGGTGGTGAGGCTGTTGCACGACTGGCAGGCTCCGCCGACGCAGATCTCGGTCGGGGTGCAGGCGTGCCCGCAGGTGCCGCAGTGGTCGCGGGAGGTGCTGGGGATCACGCACTGCCCGGCGCACGCCGTCTGGCCGGCCTGACACGACACGCCACAGACCCCGGCGAGGCACGACTCGCCTGCCGCGCAGCCGCGGCCGCAGCCGCCACAGTTGCGGGGATCGAGCAGGAAGCTCACGCAGGTGCCGTTGCACGAGGCGGCGCTCGCCGGGCAGACGCACCCGCCGTTGACACAGACCTTGTCCGGGCTGCAGGCGCTGCTGCACGCGCCGCAGTGGGCGCTGTCGGTGAGCACGTCCCTGCAGATCCCCGCGTCGCCGCACTGCCGCTGATCGAGCGCGCAAGGAGGTGTCACCGTGCAGCTCGAGCTGACGCACTTCTCCCCCACCGGGCAGCGGGTGTCGCAGCCGCCGCAGCGGGTCGGGTCGGCGCTGGTGTCGAGGCACTGGCCCCCGCAGAAGCTGAAGCCGGCGGGACAGGCGCACGCGCCCGCGAGGCACGCCTGGTTCGAAGGGCAGCTCGAGCCGCAGCTGCCGCAGTGGCGGCTGTTGATCTGCAGATCGACGCAGCCGCCCTCGCAGCCCGTCTTCCCGGCCGGGCAGGACGACAGGCACTGGCCGGCGCTGCACACCCGGCCCTGGCCGCAGTGGTTTCCGCACGCCCCGCAGTTGGCGGCGTCTTCGCTCTTGTTCACGCAGCGCGTTCCGCACCGCACCTCGGCGGCGGCGCAGGCCGCTCCGGCATCCGGCGCGGGGTCCGGGCGGACCACGCAGGCCCCGAGCAGCAGCCACGTCAGCACCCCTGATCGCCGCATCGCACCCCCCGAAGGCTCCCGGCCGGCAGCCAACGCTTCGGTGCCTCCGGTGTCAATCGGCGTCAGGGGGCGCAGCGGCGCTGAAACTCCGAGCGGCGAAGAAACTCGTCCAGCAGGGCCCGCCAGGGCGGCCAGTCGTGCCCGCCCGGAGCGTGAAAGACGTGGTCGGCCGCAAGCGCCTCGCCGAGCACCGCGGCCTGCGGCCCGAGGCGATCCTGGTCTGCGTAGCCGAGGTAGAGCTCGGGCCCCTGTTGCGTTCCGGTGACGTGGCCGTGGAGCCAGGCCCACAGCTGGCGCTGGTAGTTGGCTTCGGTGATCGCGGCGGGGGGATCCGGCGTCCACTGCTTCAGCCCGCCCGCCTGGCGGATCTCGTCGCCGATCGCCTCGTCGCCCAGGTACGGCGCGAGGGCGAGAATTCCGTCGACGTGGTCCGGAAAGAACTGCGTGTAGTGGAGGGCGCCGAACCCGCCCATCGAGATCCCCACCAGCCAAATCTGCGCGTAGCCGCGGGTGCGCAGCGGCGCCACCACATCGGCCTCGACCCGCTCGGGCGCGATGCCCCGCAGGTAGTAGCCCATCGTCGCGTTGGCGGCGACCACGTCGGCCGACGCGCCGCTGCGCTGGATCGCCTCGACGAACCCTTCGGTGCGGAAGGTCTGCGCGGTGTCGCCCGCGCCGGGCAACAGCACCAGCAGGCACTTCGCTTGCTTTGAGCCCGGGAGAGGATCGAACGCGGATCCCATGGTGGCCGGCGCCGGGAAGAAAATCTTGCAGCCGGAAGCGAGGACCCCGGTGATGAGCATTCCCAGTCGCCACATGGCCCGCTTCCTAACCCGGGTCCAATGAAGCCGCTCGCTCCGCTCTTGTTGCTGCTGAGCGGATGCGCCCTCTTCAACCCGGTCACGATCGCCAGGGACACCGGGCAGATCGGCTGGTTCCAGGCCGACGAGCACCTGCAGTGGGTGCCGGTCGAGCAGGAGCAGAGCTGCGAGGCGATCGCCGCGAAGGTGCGCGAAGGCCCGGTGGTGGTCTTCGTCCCGGGAGTGAGGGGAGCGGGCGAAGAGATCAACGCGATGCTGCCCAGGCTGGCCCGGACCCAGCCGTCGTCGTTCTTCCTCTACCGCTGGGTCCCCTGGGTCGAGCGGGACGCGATCACCCGCGGGTTCGCCGCCGGGATCTCCCACCTGCTCGACTGCGTTCCGTGGATCGACGGGCGCCTGCTGGTGGTGGCGCACAGCGCGGGAGGAGTGGTGGTCGGCTACGGCGCCACCTGGCTCGACGTTCCCCGGCGGGATCGAAAGGGCCCGGCGCTGTACGTGCTGACGGTCGCCGCACCGCTGGCGGGGATGGAAGAGGTGGCGCCGAAGAACGGCGGCCCGAAGGAGGCCCCGTTCATTCTCGATTTCGGAACCCGAATCGACGGGTACCCGGTGTCGCCGTCCGCGATGGCGGCGGTCCACCTGCGCACCCAGTATCCGGGCGATCCGGTGATGAGGGTGAGGTCGCGCCTGGTGCCCAACGATCCGACGGTCGGCTTCCCCGGGGCCCGGCAGATCGACCTGCCGGCAGCGCTGAGCCACGACGGGGCGATGAAGTACGTGCTCGAGAAGATCGCCGACGGAAGCTGGCGGGCGTGGTTCGACGAGACCGGCCCGTCACTGCGCAGCGATCTTCTGGAGAAAAGGCATCA
>JAGSPQ010000224.1 GCA_018262385.1 Myxococcaceae bacterium
CGCTGCTTGCGGTCCTGCTCGGCTCGCCGCGCCGCCTCGGCGTCACGCCCGCGCTGCTCTTCCGCCGCACGGCGATCCGCGATCTCTCGCTGCTGGCGCTCTTCCGCCTTCCGCCTCGCGTCCGCCGCATCGCGCCCCCGCTGCTCCTCGGCCGCGCGCCGGTCGGCCAGCTCCCGCTGCTTTCGCGCTTCCTCTGCCTGCCGCGTGGCCTCCTGGCGCCGGCGCTCGCGGTAAGCGTTCGCGCGCTGCTCGGCCTCCCGCCGGTCCGCTTCCTCGTACCGTCCGATGCTCCTCGCATCGCGGGGCGCGTGGTGCCCGCCGGCTCGGCTCGAAGCCATGTCGGGTCCCATCGTCCAGACCGAGCCCTCGCGGGTCCGGCCGTGCCGATCGACCCGGTGGGTGCGGCTCAGGCACTGATCGCGATCGTTCGGGACGTAGTGGAGGGCGACGTCGACGCGGAGGGTGACCTCGACGTTCACGAACAGCCACGACACGTTCGAAGACGGGTGGCCCACCGGACCGGAGGCGTGCCAGCCGACCAACCCGTCGCCTTCTCTCCAGTCCACCCACGCCGGGCCCCAGGTGGTGTCGGGCACCCACGCCCAGCGATCGGTGTGGATCCACCGGCCGTAATGGCACACCGCCCAGCCGAACGGCTCGTTCGACACCCACGTCATCCCGTACTCGGCGTCGACCCAGTAGCCGTCGCGGTACGGCACGTAGTCGACCTGGGAAGGCACGAAGATCCACCCGTAGGACGGGTCGTTGATCCATGTGCCGTGCGGAGCGAGCTCTTCGTAGAACACCTCCACCGCAGGAACCGCAGCCCCCGGGAGCCGCACGTTCAGCTCGACGTAGGTCGGCTGGACCACCACCGGAGTCTCCTCGCGGACGACGACCAGCGCCGGGGCACAGGCACCGAGGGAAAGGATCAAGCCAGCCAGAGCGAGTCGCATGCCGCCCTGACGCGCCCGGACGCGGAAAAATTCTCCGATCAGGGCTGCGCGCAACCGTTGTTCACAAAGATCCTTCCGGCCCCCGGTGCGTTTGCAGGCTCCGAGGTGCTCCACATGGTGTCTGCCGGCCGGATCCTGGCGTCGTCTCTGTTCCTCACCCTGGCGTCACCCTCCCTGGCCGCCGCTCCACGAGTGCTGCTGATCTGGGACGTCAAATCGCAACAGACCGAGGCGCTCGCCCGCTCGCTCAAAGACGGCGGGAGCGTCGTCGTCTTCAGCGACACCGATGAGATCCACTACGACGGCAAGAACCCGTCGCCCGCCGACTTCGACGTGGTGGTTCACCTCAACGGCACCACCCACCACGCCGAGATGACGCTCGTCGGCCAGCAGGCGCTCACGCGGTTCGTCCGCGAGGGCGGCGGCTACCTCGGCCACGAATGGAACGCCTACGAGCTGTCGTGCGGGCGGATGCAGACGATGCGCCCGTTGATCCTCTTCGACCGCACCTCCGGCTACATGGTGCCGATCGTCCTCAAGAAGGCCGAGCAGGCCGGCAGCCACCCGGTGGTGTGGGAAGTGCCGCAGGTGTTCACGATGACCGGCAGCTCGAACATCGGGCGGGTGCACAAGTTCGAGCAGGAGCCCGCGATCGTCCTCGCCAGGGATCAGCAGGGCAACGACGCAATCGCGGTGCGTGAGTACGGCCTGGGCCGGGTGGTCAACTTCCACCACGGCGGCAACTGGGAAGGGGCGGCGACGATCTTCGACAGCAAGGAAGCGCGCCGGCTGTTCGTCGACTCGGTGCGCTGGGCGTACGGCTGCGATCCGTCTTTCCGCGAAGGGCACCGGGAGAAGACTTGCGCGCAGATCGAGGCCCGCCGGAAGCAGTGACCCGTCGCAATCGCAGACACCACGGATCAGCCTCGTCGTTGCGCAATCGCGCCGCGTCGATTTAGGTCCGCCCCATGACGAACTCGACTCGCCGCCTGCAGCCCGGGGGGACGGTGAAGGTGCAGAAGGCGATGGACGTGTCGGGGCCGCGGCGCTTCTCGCTGCAGCGGCTGGACGGAGAGTCGGCGCCGGTGCACCTCTCGACCGGCCGCTGTCAGATCGGCTCGCACAACCTCAATGACCTGGTGATCGACCACCCCTCGGTCTCGCGCTTCCACTGCGAGGTGGGGATGGACGCGAACGGGCCCTGGCTGAAGGACCTCGGCTCCTCGAACGGCACCGAGGTCGACGGAGTCGGCGCGCGCGAGGTGCTGCTGCGCGACGGCAGCCTGATCAAGCTCGCCGAAGCGGTCACCTTGAGCTTCCGGCTGCTCGCCGAGAAGAGCGACCTGCCGCTCTCCCGCAAAGACGAGTTCGGAGTGCTGATCGGCGGCTCGCCGGTGATGCGCGCCTGCTTCGCCCAGCTCGAGCGCGCCGCCGAGACCAGCCGGCCGTTGCTGATCGAAGGCGAGACCGGCACCGGGAAGACCACCGCCGCCGAGCAGATCCACGCCAACAGCGCGCGCAAGCTGCAGCCGTTCATCACCGTCGACTGCTCCTCGCTCTCCGCCGAGGCGCTGGAAGAGACGCTGTTCGGCGTCGACGGCCAGCGGCTGTCCGCGTTCGAGGAGGCCGGCTGGGGCACCCTGTTCCTCGAGGAGGTCGGCGAGCTGTCCCCCCGGCTGCAGGGGCGGCTGATGCCGGTGCTGGAGAAGGGCGAGCTGCGCCGCACCAACTCGACCGCCACCGTCGCGGTGCGCGCGCGGCTGATCGCCTCGACCCGCAAGGACCTGCGCCAGCTGGTCAACCAGAACAAGTTCCGCACCGAGCTGTTCTTCCGGCTCGCGGTGGTGCGGGTGATGATGCCCCCGCTGCGCCAGCGCCTCGAGGACATCCCCGACCTGGTCGAGGTGTTCCTCGGGCAGGCCGGCGCGAACGAGGAAGAAGCGACCACCCTGCGCTCGGACGAGTTCCTGCGCCGGCTGCAGCTCGGCTCCTGGCCGGGCAACGTGCGCGAGCTCTACAACCACGTCGAGCGCTGCATGCTGATGCAGGCCCCGCTCACCCCGCAGGAGACGGTGCGCGAGGGGCTGCCTCCCCGGGTCGACGCCAAGCGCTCGTACGCCGAGGGCCGGCGGGTGGCCCTCGAGCTGTTCGAGCGCGAGTACGTCGAGGCGCTGCTCAAGGCCCACTCGGGGAAGATCTCCGAGGCGGCGCGCGCGGCGGGAATGGATCGCGCCTACCTCCACCGGCTGGTGCGGCGCCACGGGCTGAAGACCCGGGCCTGATCAGGGCGCCTCGACCACGTCGAGCCGATCGCGCCCCAGCTTAGCGGGTGGGCAGTTCAGCGCGGGTAGAGCAGCGCCTCGAGCTCCAGCAGCCCGTTCTGCAGCGCCGGCCCCGGCTGGAGCAGATCCTTCGAGGGCGGCTTCACCCACCGCGCCTGCTTCAGCCCCGGCAGCGCCTGGAGCGCGGCTTTCCCGATGTCCACGTCCGCCACGTCCACCACCACGTCCGGCTTGAGCACCAGCGCGGCCTCGGCCGAGAAGACCGGGTAGGCCGAGGGCGAGGCCTGGGCGACGTTGGTCGCTCCGGTGTCGAGCAGCAGCTCGTGCACGAAGCTGCCCGGGCCGGCGACCACCAGCGGCGCAAAGCCGTAGACGATCAGCACCCGCAGCGGCCGGCGCGTCTTCGCCCGCGCCCGCACCTCGGCGCGGGTCTGGTGCACCTTCGCCACCAGCGCCTTCGCCCTCTCCTCGGCCCCGAGCGCGGCACCGATCTGCACCGTCGCCTCGAGCACGTCGTCGACCCGGGTCAGCGGCAGCGCCAGCACCGGGATCCCCAGCTCGGCCATCTTCTCCACCGGCTTCTGGTTCGCCGGCGCCATCTGCACCAGCACCAGGTCCGCCTTCAGCGCGACCACCGCCTCGATCGACGGATCATTGAACCCGCCCACCCGCTTGAGCTTCGCCACCTCGGGCGCCTCGTCGAACCGCGAGACGCCCACCAGCAGCCCACCCTTGCCGAGCGCGAGCACCGTCTGGGTCAGCGACGGAGCGATCGTCACCACCCGGCTGGGGACCTTCACCGGCTTGGGCCCCAGCCAGACTGCCGCCGGCCCCGCATCGGCGGAGGCCAGCAGCAGCACCGCCAGCAGCGCCGTCGTCACGGCACGGCGAGGATGTCGGAGACGTTCGCGATCCCGGTCACCGGGTCGGGAGCGCAGGCCGAGATCGCCGCGCCCGCATCGCCGAAGTACCCGCGGCGCTCGCCGAGGGTGTTGGCGCCGATGTCGAGCACGAAGATCCGGCCGCCGTTCTGATCGCCGACGTACGCCCGGCCGCCGCTGATCGCCATTCGCGACGGAAGAATCGGAGTGCAGCCCGCGCCCCCGTCAGCGCCGGCCGGACAGCGCGGCTCCCAGGCAGCCTGACGGACGTCGTTCTGATCCAACAGCACCACCCCCGCCTTCTCGGTGCTCACCAGCGCGTAGCTCGGAGGGCCGCTGTAGACCGCTCCGCCCATGCAGCTGACCAGCAGGTTCACTCCGTCCGAGGCGAGCCAGCCGGGGTTGAGGCACTTGTCGCCGCCGAGGTCGATCACGCTCACTGCCTTGGTGGTGGGGTTGATCTTCGCCAGCAGGCCCGGACCTTCGGGCACGTAGGTGTCGGGGTTCAGGTTGTTGAGCGCGACGTAGACCGAGCCCCGGTGGGCGAGGATCGCGAACGGGCGCGCGACCGGCGTCCCGCCGTCGAACGGCTGGAGGTTCAGGGTCGAGAGATCCACGGTGTCGCTCTTCACCATCAAGGCCGGGTTGGTGACGTCGATCCGCACCACCTTCTGGCCTGCTGCGGCGCCGGTCGCACCGAAGCCGCCGTAGAGCGGGACCCACAGCCCGGTACCCACCCTGGCCATCCCCTGCGGGTAGGTGTTGGGCCCCAGCTGCAACTCGTGAACCGTCACGAGGGCCAGCCCGCCGTCGGCCGCCGCTCCGCCGTCGGGGAACGTCGCGCCGTAGTTGCGGATCGCCTGCACCGAGCCGGCCCCGGCGTTGGCGACAAAGACGTACTGCCCGTCGGTGATCACCTGGTTCGGAGCGTTGGCGGTGGTGACCGCGCTGCCGAGCCTGGCGAACGCATGGCCTCCCACCGACTTCAGCTGCGCCTGGTAGAGCCGCTGATCAATTCCGTCCAGCGCCAGCAGCACGCCCTCGATCGCCGCCAGCGACTGCGGCGCGGTGCCCAGCGATTCGCGCGGTCCGCGGAACTCGCTCCCGTACTGCAGTCCGACCACCTGGCCCGACGAGAAGCAGGCCGCGACCAGGTCGTAGGTGCAGCGGCTGGCGTGGCAGCTCTGCGAGTTCTCGCAAGCGGCCCCACAGGCGCCACAGTGATTGGCGTTGGTGCTGGTGTTGACGCAAGCGCCTGCGCAATTGGTCGGAGACGCCGGCGCGCACTGCTGCCGGCAGATCGAGGCCTCGCACACCTCGGTCGCCGCGCACCGGTTGCCGCAGGCGCCGCAGTTCTTCGGGTCGTTCTCGCGCACCACGCACTCCCCGCCGCAGCTGAAGGTGCCCGCGGCGCACACGCAGTCCGCCCCGACGCACACCTGGCCGCTGCGGCAGGCGCTCCCGCAGGTGCCGCAGTTCTTCGCGTCGGCGTTGGGGTCGATGCAGCCCTGGCCGCAGCGCACCGTGCCGGTGGCACAGATGATCCCGGTGTCAGGACAGCCGGGCAGCAGGACGACGGCACACAGCGCCAGCAAGACGGCAGAGATTGGTTTCACGGTAGGTGCTCCTTAGGTGATGCGCTGAGTGATGCAATGACGGGAAGGCCCGCTGAGCTGTCGTCCCAACCGACGCTCAAGGTGAGGTACGCCCCGCGCGAAGGCAGCGGGTAGCCGTCGAGATCCTGGCTGGCGACGTCGAGCACGTTCTTCACCTCGAAGGCGAGGCTGACGGTGGTGCGCGCCGCCAGCGGCTGGACGACGAGGCCGAGGTTGACGAACGCGCGCTCGGGGAGCGCCACCGTCTCGGTGCGGTTGGTGAACTGCTCCGACTGCCAGAGCACCTCGCCGCGCGCCCGCAGGAAGCGGGGCCCGGCCGACAGCCGCGCGTGCAGCTTGTGCCGCGGCCGGTAGGGCAGCGCCTTCAGGTAGTAGCGCGGATCATCTTTGAGGTTCTGGGTCGACAGCAGGGTGTAGCTGGCCGCCGCCGACAGCCACGGCGTCGGCTCGAACGTCCCTTCCAGCTCGAGGCCCATCACCCGGGCCGCCTGGAAGTTGTACGGGCGCGCCAGCTGCGGCGGGTAGTACTCGTAGCTGATCAGATCTTCGTAGAGCGCCACGAAGCCGCCCAGCTGCACGAAGGCGCGCTCGTGCCGGAACGAGACCGAGGCGTCGGTGAACAG
>JAGSPQ010000225.1 GCA_018262385.1 Myxococcaceae bacterium
TGCACGAGGAGCAGGAGATCGTCGCCACCATCCGCGAGACGCCCTTCGCCGCGCGCCTCGAGTTCGTTCGCGGGCCGGGCAAGGGCCGCCGGGTCCTCTACAACTCGACCCTGCGCAAGCGCGAGTTCCGGGTGAGGGAAGCGGGCTTCCTCTCGATCTTCGGCGGGCTGTGGATCGACGTCGACAACCGGATGGCGAAGAAGGAGTCGAACCACTCCCCGATGGAGGCCGGGCTGGGAAACCTGCTGCGGCGCTTCAAGAAGGATCTCGACCGCGCCACTCCGATGGGCGGTTTCGGGGTGAAGCACGAGGGCTGGGACGCGAAGGGGAACTTCTGCTCGATCTGGACTTCGCCCAACCAGGGCGCCGGGTTCGACTCGGCCACCACCCGCATCTGCACCGATCTGAAGTCCGGGCTGCCCTCGAAGGTCGAGGCGTTCGACGCGAAGGGCGGGATGATCGAGACCTACGAGTTCTTCGACGCCAAGGCAGTCACCTTGAGCGACGCGTTCCTCAAGCCCGAAGGCCTCTAGAGCCGCTCCCGCGCCGGCCGACTTAGTGCGTCGGCACTCACCGCAGCTTCGTCGCCGATCAAAAAGATCCATGACAAACTGCCCGCGCACCTCCGGTAAGTCGGTGTGCGATAACTCCAGCAACCCGAGCAAAAGGACCGCGCCCATGTCTGTTCGCGATGTGAAGGAATCGTTCGCCCGCGTCACCACTGATCGCAAGATCGACGTCAAGGACGTCGACACCGTTCTCCAGTCCGCCGGAGCGATCAGCGTCGACGAAGAGAAGGCGATTCGGGCCGAAGCCGACAAGTTCGCCGGGATGATGGAGCCGGGCGCGGCCGCGAAGCTGCGCGAGAAGCTGGGCGAGGTCGGCTCGCTGCGCCGCCAGGCCGCGCAGATCAACAAGAGCGTCGAGACTGTCGCCCCGCGGCTGACCGCCGAGGCGAACGAGAAGCTGAAGCTGGGCGTGGCGACCAAGAGCTTCGGCGGCACCCAGATCCCCGAGGCGGTGAAGAAGGCGGTCACCGAGGCGATGGCGAAGGGCGCGCTCGCCTACGACGTGCGCGAGATGAAGGGCGACCCGGTCTACGACTCGTCCCACGGCGAGCCGGCGATGATCATCGACGGCAAGTTCAACCCCTACGGGCAGGATCAGCAGGCCGTCGACTCGATGGCGTTCAACCACACCGAGCTGACCCCGGCGAAGATCGAAGCCGACATGACCACTCCGTCGACCTGGCAAGAGCTCAACGGCTACTCGGCCGACCGCAAGACGGCGCAGTTCAAGACGGTCACCGGCGTCGGCAACGGGAAGATCACCGAGCTGTACGACGAGGCCACCTGGCCGGAGACGTTCGGCCGCGGCGCCGGCGGTCAGAAGTACGCCAGCAACTTCGCGATCCTCGCCGACGGCTCGGTGCACGCCGTGCCCGCCTCGCGCCGCACCGCCGCCGAGCCCTGGCGGATCCTCACCACCGCCTCCCTCGGCCGCGGCAAGCAGATGCTCTTCAACGGCCACATCCACATGGAGAAGGGCGTCGTCACCTACGTCGGCCAGTCCGGCCGGCTGGGCAAGCTGGAGGAGAAGGGCGAAGGAAAGTTCGTCGACCCGGTCGAGATCATCAAGGCCTGGGGCTTCAAGACCGCGCCCGGCCTGAAGGTCACCCAGGAGTAGGCGCTTCGACGAAGGCCGACGGGGGAACTACTTCCCTTCCTTGTCGGCCTTCAGCTGCTCTTCCGGCGACAGCTCGTCCATGTCGACGATGTCGATCTCGAGCGAGCCCGAGTTGTCCTCGGGGTTCAAGTCCGGGAAGGTGCAGATCAGCGAGTCGGTGTCGGTCACCTTGTGGCGCTTGCCGACCTCCAGCAGGCGGTGGGTCGCGGTGACCGGCTTGTTCTTCACCGGGTTCTCCAGGCACAGCACGCTGCCCACCCGGCCGGTCTTGCCGGTGCCGGTGACCGCCTCGTCGTTGCGGATGGTGAGCTGATACTTCGAGAGCGGCTTGAGCTTCGCCAGCCGGAAGCGGTGATCGGGCAGGGGGACGATCGCGTGCTTCTCCGCTTCGAAGACGAGCGTCTTCGGCACGATGTACTGCGAGATCCGGAAGGTGATCTTCATCGAGCCGCTGTTGTCCGACGCGTCGTCGTCGAGCACGAAGGCGTAGATCCGGGTGGCGCCCTTGATCGTCTTCGACTGCGCGGTCAGGTAGCCGACCCGCTTGCCCTCGGGGATGTCTCCCTCGAGGTAGTAGAGGACGGTCGCGCTGGTCCGCCCCCGCCCGAGCGAGTAGCTGCCTTCGGTGCCCACCTGGTAGGCGGTGCCCGGTGAGAGCTCGAGGTTGGCGGTCTCGTACTTGTCGATCGGCAGCGCGTTGTAGGCCGGCCGCAGCACGAACAGCCGCAGCGGCCAGCGCACGTCGCGCTTCTCGGCCGAGGTGACCCCGGTGTCCTGCATCCGCTCGGTCTGCTCGGCCTCACTGCCGGCGTCGAACACCGCTTCGACCTTCGGCTCTTCCTTCACGTCCGCGTCGAGCTTGGCGGTGAGGTTGATCACGTCCTTGGTGGCGGTGAACCGCTTGGTCCACGGCCGGAAGCCGGGCTTGGTGATCGCCATCGTGTGCGGGCCGGGCGCGACGGCGGTCTTCACCGGGCTGGGGCCCAGGTCGCGGTTGTCGACCTTGACGTTGGCGCCTTCGGGGATCGAGCTGATCCACAGCGGGGTGTTGGCGTTGACCACCACCTCTTCCGGCTCTTTGCCTCCGAAGATCAGGAAGCCGACCACCAGCAGCACCGAGAGGCCGGCCCCGACGCCGCCGATGGTGACCACGAAGCGCTGCCGCTTCTCCCGCAGCTCGGCGTTGTCGAGGCTCAGCGGCGCGGAAGGGCGGCGCGACTGGGAGATCACCGGCCGCTCAGGAGCGGTCGGCACCGGGGTCCGGTCGTCGGGCGGCGCCGCGGCAGCCTTCGCCTTGGCGGCTTTGGCGCGCAGCAGCGTCTCCTGCTCGATCGGCTCCAGCCTGGTGCCCGATGGCTTCTCGACGATCGCGGGCATCGCCGGCATGCTCCGGGGCCGGTAGCCGCCGTGCGCGTTCGACGTCGGGCTGGGGACCTTGGCCGAGCCGGTGCCGGTGGTGGTGCGGGCCCGGGCCGGGGTGGCGGACTTCGCTCCCGGGGCGGTGAGCGGCTTGGGGGTGGCCTTCGAGTCGGGCTTCTGCCCCAGCCGCGCCTTCCGCTCGGCGCCGTAGCCCGGCTGCTTGAGCCGGGTCAGCGCGGTGGTGAACTCGGCGGTGACCTGGGTCGCGTTGCCTTCCGCCTCCAGCTCTTCGCGGAACAGGGTGGCCAGCAGCATCGAGATGTCGTTGCTGGTCGAGCCGGGGTAGCGGGAGTGGAGCACCTCGGAGAGCGCCTGCCCCAGCTCGCGCGCCGACTGGTAGCGATCCTCGCGCCGGGTGGCCAGCGCCTTGAGCATCGTCAGCTCGAGCGCGGCCGAGATCTCGGAGTTGAACGACCGGGGCCTGGGGATGTTGCCTTCTGCCAATTGGGTGAGGACGGCGACGAACTCGCCCTCGTACGGCCGGCGGCCGCAGAGCATCTCGAACAGCACCACCCCCACCGCGTAGACGTCGCTGCGGGCGTCGAGATCGCGGGCCGCCTGGGCCTGCTCGGGAGAGAAGTACGGGTACTTCCCCTTCACCATCCCGGTCTCGGTCTGCTTGCCGCCGGTGTTCGACTTGGCGATCCCGAAGTCGACCACCTTCACTTCCCCTTCGTACGACAGCAGCAGGTTCTCGGGCGAGACGTCGCGGTGGACGAGGTTCAGCGGATGCCCGTTCTCGTCCTTGCGGGTGTGGGCGTAGTTCAGCCCGTCGCACATCCGGCAGACGATCTGCAGCGCGATCGGAATCGGCAGAAACGGGATGTCGTTGTCGCCGGCGCGGCGCAGCACCCGGGAGAGCGCCTGGCCGTGGACGAGCTCCATCGCGAGGAAGTAGTCGCCTTCCGTTTTCCCGAAGTCGAAGACCTGGGCGATGTTGCCGTGGGTGAGCGAGGCGGCGAGCTTGGCCTCGCGAATGAACATCTCGACGAAGTCCTCCTCCTCGGCCAGGTGGGGGTGGATCTTCTTGATCACCACGTCTTTGGTGAGGCCCGCGGCCGCCGTCATCTTCGCGCGGTAGGTGACCGCCATCCCGCCGGCGGCGAGCTTGGAGATCAGGACGTATTTGCCAAAGCGTTGTTGTTCGTCAGCCACAGGCTGCGTTCCCCGAAAGGCGCGCCACGACTCTAATTCAGTTCAGGCTGCCGCAAAGCGCGGCGATCTCTTCCTCAGGCCCATCGGGCAGCGCATCCCCGGGTCGCGCTTCCAGCCTGGCCCGCTGCCGAGCGCGTGACAGCTTATTGCCGCCAACCGCCGAACGGAGAGGGAAGTCTGTGGGGAAAGCGGATCCTCCCACTGGCTAACGCGGCGCGGCTGCTTGATTTTTCAACGGGCACACCGATTGCGAAGCGGCCCGATCATGAACGCTCGCAAGACCTGGCTCGTCGCGCTGCTCACGGTTGGCGTCGCACTCACCGGGTGCTTCAAGCCCACCCCGGACGGCAGCGGGGGCGGCGCGGGCGGCGGCGTCGCAGGAGGATCCGGAGGCGGGACCGCGGGTGGCGCGGGCATTGGCGGCGGCGTGGGCGGCGGCGCCGCGGTGGGAGGAGGAAGCGGAGGAGGAGGCGCCCAGCAGGAGCTGACGCTCAGCCTCTCTCCGGCGGCGGCGACGCTTCCAATCGGCAGCAGCCAGAGCTTCGTCGCCAGCCAGGTGCTGGAGAACGGCAGCGTGCTCGACGTCACCCACCTGGTGAGCTGGGCGGCCGAGCCGGCGGACGTGCTGACGGTGCAGGCGGGCGTGGCGAAGGCGCTGAAGGCCGGCAACGCGCGGCTGGTGGCGACGATCGGGACGCTGCAGGCGAGCGCCCAGGTGACGGTGCCGGCGGCGACGCTGGTGAAGATCGAGCTGTCGCCGGCGGTGCTCTCGCTTCGGCCCGGCGCCACCGGATCGCTCTGGGTGCTGGGCACCTTGAGCGACAGCTCGCCGATCGACGTGACGGCGCAGGCGACCTTCACTTCTTCCTCGCCGGCGGTGGTGAGCGCCGGGCCGGGCGGCCAGGTGCGCGGGCTGGCTCCGGGGATGGCGACGATCACCGCCACGGTGGCCGGCCTCACCTCGACCGCGCAGGTGACGGTGAGCGCGGCGAAGCTGACTTCGATCACCGTGATCCCCTCGACCGCTTCGCTGCCGATCGGCAGCACCCTGCTGTTCAAGGCGCGCGGCGGCTTCGACGACAACTCGCAGGCGGACATCTCGGCCTCGGTGGTGTGGAGCTCGGGCTCGCCGGCGGTGCAGATCGCCGCCGACGGGATGGCGATCGGGATCTCGGCCGGCACGGCGACGATCACCGCCTTGCTCGCCGGGCAGGCGGGCACCGCGTCGGTGACGGTGGCGGCGGCGACGCTGGTGAAGCTCGAGCTGGGGCCGGCCGCCGCGGCGCTCGCCCTGACCGCGGGGCAGACCCACCCGCTGATCGCTACCGGGACCTTCTCGGACAACACCACCCTCGAGCTGACCCAGGCGGCGGCGTGGCTCTCGGCCGACCCGTCGACCGCCGCGGTCTCGAATGCGGCCGGCGCGCGCGGCCTGGTCAGCGCCCTCAAGCCGGGCTCGACCGAGATCTCGGCGCGCATCGGCACCATCACCGGGAAGCTGCAGGTGGTGGTGGCGGCCTCGCCGCTGGTCTCGCTGACCCTGACGCCGCCGGCCGCGACCGTCGCTCCGGGCGCGAAGCAGGGCTTCACCGTCACCGGGAAGTTCGCCGACAACAGCACCTCGGATCTGACCCAGAGCGCGGTGTGGAGCTCCTCCGACGCGACGATCGTCTCGGTGAGCAACGCCGCCGGCAGCCGGGGTGAGGCGACGGCGCTGAAGGCTGGCACCGCCCAGGTCCGCGCCAGCTTCGGCGGAATCACCGGCACCGCGCAGCTGACGGTGAACCAGGCGGTGGTGGCGGACGGGCTGACGATCGCTCCGGCGACGGTGACGATCGAAGCGGGCCGCACCATCGGGGTGAAGGCGATGGCCCACTACACCGACGGCTCGCTGAAGGACGTCAGCGAGCTGTCGGTGTGGACGAGCAGCGCGTCGGCGTTCGCCAGCGTCTCGAACAGCACCGGGATCAAGGGCCAGGTCAAAGGCCTGGCGAATGGCAGCACCACCATCCCCGCCACCTTCGGCAGCTTCGTCGCGACCGGGGCGGTGACCGTCAGCCCGCCGGTGGTGGTGGCGCTCAACG
>JAGSPQ010000226.1 GCA_018262385.1 Myxococcaceae bacterium
CGATCAGGCCCTCGAGCCGCTGCTCGACGTGGGGAGGCAGCGGGTCGAACGTGATCCCCATCCCCGCCGTTCGCTGGGTGGCCGCCGCCACCGCCAGGCTCACCGAGGACGTCACCTTGCCCTCGATCTCCAGCGGCTGGCTCGCGCCGGCCCGCATCACCTCGAGGACCACCGCCCGGCCCACCTTCATCGGGCTGTTGCACCGCACGAACGCGCCACCCATCGAGATGTTCTCGATCCCCAGCCCGATGTGGAGGTCGTCGCCCGATCTGACCCGGGTCGCCAGCTGCTTCGGCTTGACCCGGGGAAAGCGGCGGCGGTTCGTCGCGGCACTCATGCCGTCATTCTAGCCGGGGGCGGCTATGCTGCGTCGTCCTTCAAGGGGGTCTCACCATGGCGCGACGTCTCGACCGGGTCACCACGCCCACCACTCCGGCCACCCGTCCCACCGACGCGCCTGCCGCGACCACCACCCCGGCGGTGCCGATCGGGACCCCGGCGACCCGCCCCGGCTGGACCGCACCCACCCCGGCGCCCGGACCCGTCGTCGATGGCTTCACCCCCACCCGCCCCGGCGCCGCTGCCGCCGCCGCGGTGAAGCTGGCCCCCGAGGTCTTCCTCTCGGCTTCCGGAAACTTCGTCTCCCGCGCCGGGCAGGACAAGCCGCTGACCGCGGTCGAGCTGGGCGACACCCTCACCCGCGCCGCCCAGAGCGCCGAGAAGGGCGTCAACGTCTTCAGCGCCCCCGGCCTCGGCCTGCCCCAGAAGGAAGCGGCGCTCGCCTCGCTCACCGCGGCGTTCGCCACCGGGCGCGACCCGGCGAAGTTCGGCGGCAACAAGGATCAGGCCCTGCAGACCCGCGCCTCGGTCGGCCCGCTGATGCTCGACCTGGCCAGGAGCCTCGATCCGGGCAAGCCCGATCAGAAGGCGCTGCAGGACAAGGTGATCGGCTCGTACCTCAAGGCCCTCGAGACCGAGCCGCACGGGCAGCTGCGCAACTTCCTGCTGTTCGATCTCGATCGGATCAAGGGCTCGCTCCCGGCCGAGGTACGGCCGACGATCGACGCGCTGATGCGCGAGGTGGCTCCGCTGGCGCCTCCGTACGAGGACTGGTTCAAGAACGGCAACACCAACTTCAAGCTCGAGTACTACGTCGGCGACGGCTTCTGGGAAGAGGAGGTCAACGCCTACGTCACCCAGGGCTTCAAGAAGACCGACAACCCCGACGGCACGGTGACGCTCACCAAGCACCTCGAGCGCGAGCGGACGCTGAACGACGGCACCACGCAGAAGTTCGTCACCGACGTCGAGCTGCACATGCACAACGGCCCCGACGGGCTGTTCGACCAGATGAACGATCCGACGGTCGCCGGGGCGGTCTACTCGGGCCACGCCAACTACGGGCGCGAGGTGCCTTCCCACGTCGCCAGCGCGCCGCCGATGGTCGGAGCGAAGGCGTTCTTCTCGCTGCAGTGCGGCGGCAAGGGCACCCACAACGCGGTCCTCGACAAGTTCCCGGACATGCAGGTCGTCTCGTCGAAGAACTCGTCGTACGGGTACCAGGATCGCGCGACGCTGATGAACTCGATCGAGGGGATCGCGAACCGGCTGCCGTGGTCGGCGATCTCGACCAGGAACACCTCGAGCAACTCGGACAACTACTACTTCCCGACCGACACGCTGATCGCCCGCCGCTCGATCGACGGCGATCGCGACGGCAAGGCCGACGCGTGGGATCGGGTGCTGAACGTCAACCCCTTCCACCCCCAGGCCGAGATCGACGCCCAGCTGACCGCGAAGGATCCCCAGCGGCCGGTCGAGCAGCTCGATGGCCGCGCCCTCACCGGAGCGGTGCTGCGCTTCTGGCGCATGGCCGGCTACAACCAGTGGGCCGATCCGCTCAAGGATCAGGGCGTGGTCGGCGGCGGCTTCTTCGCCGGCAAGAAGACCGACCCGCTGTTCAAGGTGCAGGAGCAGCAGGGCGAGGACGGCAAGCCGGTGCTCAACGTCCAGGTCAACAGCCAGTACGCCCACGCGTCGGAAGAGGTGCTCGGCGCCGCGCTGCACTACGAGCTGGGCAAGCAGAGCGCGCTGAAGGCCGGGCTGCCCGAGGCCGACGCGAAGGCCGCTGGGTTGCTGATGGCGGCCAAGGCGCTCGACATCGACACCGGCTCCAACGACAGCGAAGCCTGGAAGGCGCTGCTGAAGTTCAACCAGCTGCCCGAGACGATCACCCACCACGACGCGATGGAGGCCAACCACCTCGACGAGCACCTGTCGGCCGGCGGGGCCCGCACCGTCGCCGCCTTCCAGGAGACGCTGAAGGCGAAGGGCGTGGCGCTCTAAGGGCAGCCGACGTACGCGAAGTACAGCTCGGTGTTGCCGGCCGGCCCGTCGCGATCGTCGCGCCACGCGAACGCGTAGGTCGACCCGTTCCACAGCGCGGTGGTGAACGAGCTGGTCGACGTGCCCGAGCTGACCTTGAGGTCGGCGCCGTTCTTGGCCCCCGACGCGTTCACCTGCGCGAAGTAGATCGACGTCGACCCGGCGCGATCGTCCTGCCACGACAGCCCGTACTGAAACCCGTTCCAGTCGATCGACGGGTAGCCGGAGAAGCCGGTGGCGCTGGTGAGCCGCAGATCTCCGCCCACCTTCTGGCCCGCCGCCGACACCCGCGCCAGGTAGACCTCGGCATTGCCGTCACGGGTGTCGTGCCAGACCGTCGCCCAGTCGGTGCCATTCCACGACAGGTCGGGCCACGCGGAGTCCGCGCCGTCGTTGGAGATCCGCGTCTCGCTGCCGACCAGCTGCCCGTTGCCGTCGAGCCGGCGGAAGTAGATCTCGCGCTGGGTGAACCGGGTGTCCGTCCAGACCACGCCGAAGCCGCTGCCCATCCACTTGAGGATCGGCGCCATCTGGCGCGCGCCGTCGGTGGTGATCTGCACCTCGGGGCCGAACTTGTTGCCGCTGGCGTCGAGCTTCTGGAAGTAGACGTCTTCCTTGCCGGCGCCGCTGCGCTCGTCTTCCCACGCCAGCCCGAAGAACGTGCCCGTCCACACCAGGTCGGGCCAGTCGGACGCGTTCGCCGCGTTGGTGATCCGGATCGGGTTACCCACCGGGGTCCCGTTCGCTTCCAGCAGCCGGAAATACAGCTCGTAGTTTCCGGCGGTGTTGTCGGCGTAGACCAGGCCGTAGCGGGTTCCATTCCACGCCAGGGCGGGGTGGGCATCGACGCCGGTGGTGGTGGTGACCCGGACGTCCTGCGCGCTCAGGCGGACGCCGTCCTTGTTCAGCGCCGCGAAGTAGATCTCGCCGTTCGCGTTGTCGCGCTTGTCCTGCCAGACGAGGCCGAACTGGGTGCCGCTCCAGCCGGCGTAGACGAAGTCGCTGCTCGAGCTGTTGTTGGTGACTCGGCGATCGTTCGACCGGTTCTGCAGCAGCCCTTCGTCGACGGTGCCGTTGCAGTCGTTGTCCTTGCCGTCGCACCGCTCGGTGCTGGGCTGCAGCGGCACGCAGACGACCGGGGCGCCGCCCGCGCACGTCGCCGAGACCGCCATGCACTCGCCCAGCCCGCAGGTGGCCGGCAGCAGGTCTTCGTCGGTCGTCCCGTCGCAGTCGTTGTCCTTGCCGTCGCAGACCTCGGGGTTGGCGGCCAGCGGGGTGCAGGTGGTCAGCGCTCCGTTCACGCACGAGGGCCCGGTGTTGGCGCAGGCGCCGACGCCGCAGCTGTTGGCCGGCAGCTCGTCGTCGATCAGGCCGTTGCAGTTGTCGTCTTCCCCGTTGCAGCTCTCCGCACGCGGGGTGCAGTTGGCGCCCGAGTCCGGCAGGGGAGGGATCTCCTCCACCTCTTTGAGCTTCTGGCCCGCACAGCCACAGCCGCTCAACACCGGAAGAATCGAGACCAGCACCAGCCAGCGCATGGGCACCCCTGCGGAAAGTGGGCGCGTGATGACACAGATCCCCGCTCGAAGTCACACCCCGGCGCCACTGACCCCCATGCACAGAGACGGGGCGCGGCGATTGCGCCGAGCCCGCCGGTGCGGAAAGTGCGCCTGTCACCGGTCGGGGACATGGGCGGACGAGAGCGGCGTTGGGCTTGCAGTCCCTCGCCGTCGAGACTCTCTGTGCTCTGCGCGATCCTCCTCGCCACGCTCACCGCCGCCGAGCTCGACGACGGTGGGTTCGCGCACGGCAGCTCCAGCTCCGACGGCGGCCTCCCCCGCCCGAATCCGGCCGCGCAGCCGGTGAAGGTGAAGATCGCCGGAGCGCTGGTGCTGCCGTCGTCGGCGTACCTCGACGCGCTGTGGCTGCCCCGAGCTGCGCGAGCCGACGAGGCGACCGCGAAGGAAGTACGCCGGCAGCTGCAGGCTTTTCTGGAGCGGCTGGGCTACGAGCTGGCGTCCGTCACCACCGTCGTTCGTGACGAGGCGATCGAGGTCCAGGTCGACGAGGGGAAGATCGATCGGATCCTCTACCTCGGACGGCTGTCGTTTCCGCAGCTGCGCTTCAAGCTCGCGCTGGCGCTGCCGTACGAGGTGTTCAACCGGCAGCTGCTCGAGCAGCAGGTGCGCGAGCTGAGCGAGCAGCTGGGCATTCCCGGCGTCCAGTGGGAGCTGGTGCGCACCTCGGCCGTGGTCCACGAGGGCCCGCAGTTCAACCAGCTGCCCGGCGAGGTGGACGTGTCGATCGCCGGGGTGAAGCTGCTCCACGCGCGCCGCCCCTACGAGGTGCGGGTCAGCTTCCCCGCGGCGACCGGCACCCAGGTGGGCATCGATCTGCGCGCCTATTACATCGACGGGCTCGAGGTCGGGCTCAACTACGTGGACCAGGATCTGCTCGGGAAAGGCGACCGCTGGTACACCGCGATCAGCGGCGGGATCGGGTTGCGCCCGCGGCTCGGCAACGGCGAGCTCTACCCGTACTTCTCGCGGGGGGCGATCTCGGCCCGCTACGACACCGTCCCCCTGTTCAAGCTCTTCAAGCCCAACCTCTGGGCCCAGGCGTCCCTGGTCAATCGCCACCGGCCCGACCTGAACCTCGAGAGCTACCTCGCGTTCACGGTCGACGCCGCGATCCAGCTCGAGCTCGAGCTGCTGCCGGGGGTGCGGTTTCTGCTCGGAGGCGGCTACCAGTACCGCCGGCTGTCCGCCTTCGAGGTGCCACCCCTGCTCGAGTCGCCCGTCGGGGACGAGGTGGAGGTGCGCAGTCGGCCCTTCTTCCGATTCACCCAGGCGTGGGTGATCAATCCCCAGGTGCTCCGCTGGGATCGCCGCCACACCCTCGAGAGCGAGCTGGAGCGGAGCGGCGCTGCTGGTCGAGTTCCGCTACTCGCTCGTGCGCGACGACGTGAAGATCGGCGTCTTCCATGACCTCGCGATCTTCGCGCCGACGCTGCGAAACGAGCGGGGGGTCGAGCTGGGCAACGGGTTCGGGCCCAGCCTTCACCTGCTCGTCCTCGACATGTTTCAGATCGACATGTACGTCGGCGTCGGCTTCCGCCGGGCCACCCAGGCCAACGCCTCGTTCTCGCTGATCCTCGACAAGGCCTTCTAGTCCGGACTAGCGCTCGCGGGTCCGGGCGCGGGGCCGCTCGGGCGGGCGCTGGCTGACGGTGCGGTTGTTCAGGCCCGCGCCGGCGTTGCTCAGGGGCACCTCGCTCCACTCCTCACCGGCGATGAAGTGCGGCTCGGTGAGCGCCTCGTCGTCGGGGATGATCTCGAAGTCGAAGTAGGAGATCGGCCGCGGCACCAGCGACAGCTTCGGGGGAGGGCACAGATCGCGCAGCGCCCGCCGCAGCCCGGGGTCCTTCGGAGCGATCCGCAGGCCGGCGTTGAGCGCGGCGCGCGCGCGGGCCTCGTGCCCCGAGCGGACCAGCAGGTGGGCTGCCACCTGGTAGGACGCCACCGCCCGATCCTTCCGGTTGAGCCGGTCGCACAGCTCGGCGTGGTGCAGCCGCAGCGCCGGGTCCTTGTTGTTCCGGGAGATCAGATCCACGTACACCTCGGCCGCAGCCTCGAGCTTGCCCTTGCGCATCAGCAGGTGGGCGCGGTCCTTCAGCGCCCGATCGTCGTTGCGCAGGGCGTTCACCTTCCCGAGACCTCGAACCCCAACCGCAGCGGCGCGGCCCACGCCGCCTTCACCAGCCGCCCCAGCCACCCCGCCCACGACAAGCGGGCCGTGCCGAGCCGCGCCGGCACCAGCCGCACCGCGCCCTGGGTGAGGAACGGGGAGACGCTCTGGCCCTGGCTGTCTTCGACGCACCGGACCTGCAGCCGCAGGTGCTCGAGCAGCACCTCGCGAGAGGTCGTCCGCTCGTCCTCCGGCACCAGCACCACGATCTGCCTGGCCGAGCCGGACCCGAGGTCGGCGATCGCCGCCTCCACGCTCGAGGGCGCGACCCGATCGCCGGCCACCAGCACCGGGCCACTCCAGAACAGCGCCGCGGCGCGCTGGGCCAGCGCCCCCTCGAGCCGCCCGAGCGCGGGCTGGCTGACGTCGGCGTCCTCGAGCAGGATCGCCCGCCGCAGGGTCAGCAGGGTGCCGTGCGCCAGCTGCGAGAGCCGCTCGGCCCGGATCGAGTTGGCGAGGTACAGCGCGAGGCTGGCCCGATCGCGGATTGGAATCGGCGCCAGCACCCGGTGCAGCACCAGCGCCGCCCCGCTCGGAGTCAGCCGCCCATCGAGCAGCAGCTCGAGCAGCTCGTGGTGCAGCCCGCTCAGGTCGAAGGTGCGGCCGTTGCCGACCCGGTGGCTGTCGATGAGCGCGGCCGCCTGCTGGGCCAGCTCGGCGAGCGCGATCGGCAGAGGTTCCGGCGGCTCACCTTCGAGCTGGGCAGGGTCCACCCGGTATAGACAGCTGACGATGGCGCGCGGCATAGACACCCCGCGCAGCTGCCGGTGCAAACTCCTGTCCGTCGCCGAGGCTCAGTGGTTCCGGTGGGCTGCCCCTGCGCGCGCCGGCATTGGAGCGGGCGCGCGCCGTCCAGTGAGCACTGCAGTGGTCAGTGGATCGCGTTCTCGCCCAGGCACTTCAGCGGGCGGCCCGGGCGTTGCGAGTCTTCCTGCTCCTCGGACTTGGCCCGCAGATCCTTGCCGTTGACCGAGTAGCGCTTGCCCGCCTCGTCGACCAGCACGGTGATGTCGCCCCCGACGATCGACTTCTCGACGTGGCCCCGGACCCGCTTGTCGGCGCCGCCGGTGATGAAGACCTTGCCGCTGGAAGCCATCGCGTCGTACGCCCGCTTGGCGGGGTGGCCGTAGTTGTTCTCTCCAGTCGAGATGATCGACACCTCGGGGTGGAGCACGCTCATGAAGCACTCGTTCGAGGAGTGGGCCGAGCCGTGGTGGTCGGCGCGGTAGACCTCGACGTCGCCCACCCGCTCGGCGGTGCTCGACTCGATGTCGTGGTACCCCTCCTGCTTGTTGCCGAAGTCCCGGTGCTGGGTGAGCCCGGTCAGGTCTCCCCCGGCGAACAGCTCGAAGTCTCCGAAGGTGAACTTCAGCCCCACCGAGTAGTCGTTCTCCGAGGCCGGCCAGCCGTCGAGCTCGGCCGGGTTGGACTTCGCCAGCGCCTCCAGCAGCCCGTTGCCGTTGGTCGCGACCACGTCGATCGACAGCCCTTCCCCGAGGTCGACCTTCTCGTTGACCGCAATCACCTTGTGGGCCAGCACCTTCTTCGTCTGCAGCCACTGGGGCACCGCCCGCTCGTAGCCCAGCTGGGTCTCGCCCTTCTCGCCGCTCTCGCCGTAGTTGTCGGGCCCGCGATCGATCAGCGTCCCGACGGTGACCCCGTCGAGGGCGATCAAGCCGAACAGCCCGGTGAGCTCCTTCTCGTCGCCGATGTGATCGCGGTGGTAGTGGGTGACGACGAAGTAGTCGACGTGGCGCTTGCCGGTCAGCTCCTCCAGCCGCTGGCCGACCACGTGGTACTTCTCGGCGTCCTCCGGGGTGCGCGACTCGCCCGAGTCCATCAGCAAGCTCTTGCCCCGGTAGACCACCAGCATCGCGTCGGCCTGGCCGAGATCGATGAAGACGAAGCGCAGCGGCGCTTCGGTGATCCGGGTGGCGCGGTCGCGGCTGGGGCGCTTGCGGCCGTTGGTGGCGCAGGCGGGCAGCAGCACCAGCCCCAGCAGCAGCAGTACCCCGCCGAGCCGGGCGCTCATCGGCAGCCCCCGCCCGGGATGATTCGGCTGGCGCACAGGGTCAATGGCTTTCAGTCGACGCCGGTCTCGCCGGTGACGTACAGCAGCCGCGCCCGGGCGAAGTGCGAGGCCTGCAGCCCCTCGAAGTACGCCTGCCGCGCGGTCAGGTAGACCACCAGGCCCTCGAGCAGATCCTTCGCCTCGCCAGTGCCGGCGACGTAGGCGGTGCCGGCGAACACCATCCACTTGCGGCCGGCCGCCGAGCCGTCGCCGGACAGCCGGGTCAGCTGATCGGCCTGGGTCGCGTCGTCGTAGGCCTGGCGCACTTCGACCGGGATCCCGCTCTCGGCGAACTTCTTCAGGCCCTCGACCTGCTCGATCAGGCCGTAGGCTCCCTTGGCGCGCGCCCAGGTCTTGCGCGGGTCGACGTCGAAGAGCAGCCCGGCCGCGATCCCGGGGGTGATGCTGTTGAACCGATCGTAGGCGAACGGATCCCACTCGGTCGGCCGCAGCGGGGACCAGTTGAGGTCCAGCTGGAAGGCGACGAACGCGGTCGGCATCGAAGAGAGCTCCTCCGATCGGGCGAACCACTTCGCCGCTTCCATCCCGTACTTGATCTGCGCCATCTCGGGGCGGTTGAGCGCCGCCCTGGCGACGAACTCCTTCAGCGGCGGCAGCGGCGCGTCAGGCAGCGGCGGCAGCGCCTCTTCGACCAGCTGGATCTCGGTTGACTGGGCCATGCCCATCGAGTGCTTGAGCGCGGCCAGCGCCAGCGCCTGCCCGATCTGCGCCTGGATCAGCCCCTTCGCGAGCAGGCTCCCGCCGTACTTCAGCTTGGCCAGATCGACCTGGGTCACGCTCCCGTTGGCCTCGGCGTACGACTCCTGGGCGCTGACCTGCGCCTCGTCGAGGATGCTCTTGGCCTGGTCGAGCGCCGGCTGCATCGAGCGCGCGAACAGGTGGAGGTAGTAGTAGCGGCGCACCTCGAGCGCGAGGGTGTTGCGCACCTGGAGGTAGCGGGCGCGCTCGACCTCCAGCCGGTTCTGGGCCGCCTTCTCACCCGCCGGCTGACGGCCGAAGGTGTAGAGCGGCTGGGCGAGGGTCAGCTGCAGCTTGGTGTACGGCCCCCACTTGCCCAGATCGGTGTCGTAGCGGGGGTGGGGCTGATCCGTGAGCGACGCGCCGGGGCTCAGCGTCAGCCCGTACACCGGCGCGATGTAGGCCAGCCCCTGCAGCTTGGGCCAGTAGACGCTCTCCACCTCGAGCAGCTTGCCCTGCCACTCGGTCACCTTGCCCCGGGCCTCGAGCAGGGTGCCGCTCTCCTTGAGGGCCTCCCGGACGCAGTCCTCGAGCGTCATCCGCCGGACGGTGGTCGGCGTTGGCACCAGCTCCGCAGCAGCGGGCTGGGTCGGTGGGTCGGCGGCGAGGAGGACGGCGAGGAGGAGGGCGTTCACTTTTTCGGTTTTTCGAGCTCAGCCTTGCGCTTGTCAATCTTCGCGATCAGGTCCTTCGCGCCGCCCTTGTCGATGATCCGCACCATCTGGTTCTGGTAGTCCTTCACCAGCGAGTCGCCGTCGAACGAGACGTCGTAGAGCTTCAGGGTGTCGCCCATCTTCTTGTAGTGGATGTCGACCTGGGTCTCGATGTCGCCCTTCTTGGCGTCGATGCTGACGGTGACCCGATCCGGCGCGGTCTCCTTCCCGAGGTTCACCTTGTACTTCGCGGTGCGGAAGAAGCTGCCCGAGTCGGGGTAGGCGGCCAGCCGGAGCACTTCCCGGAACTTCTTGGTGAACTCGTCCTTCTCGGTCGGGCTGAACTTGTCGATTCGCGGCTTGACCGGCTCGGACATCAGGTAGTCCCAGTCGAAGAAGCCGTCGAGCTCGGCGAACACCTTCGCGTTGGCCTCCTGGTCCGCCTTGGGCAGCGGCCCCTTGTCGATCGCCTTCACCGCCAACAGCCGATCGATGAACCCCTCGGTGCGCTTCTTCCCGTCTTCCGGAAGACCCGCCAGCGCGAGCGTGGGGAGCAGGGCGGCGAGCATGACAACGGTCTTCGACATGAGTGATCTCCTAGGGTTTCGCATCTGTCGCCTCTGACGCAGCAGGCTGGGCCGAATTCGTTTCCGAGCGGATCCACCCCCGGTGCTGCAGCCATAGCAGCACGGCGGGGAAGAACAGCAGCATCACAATCAGGTTGATCGCAAAGCCCAGGATCGCCAGCCGCCCCATCGAGTTGAGGCCCGGGTGGTCGGCCAGCAGCATCGCCGAGAAGCCGACGCCCGAGGTCACCAGGCCGCCGACGATCGCGCGGCCGGTCTCGCCGTACACCCCGGCGAAGTTCCCCTTGTTCTCGGTGATGCGGGAGACGAGGTGGACGCCGGCGTCGACCGTGGTCCCGATCATCACCGGCACCAGCAGGATGTTGAGGTAGTTGAACGGCATGTCGAGGATCGCCATCAGCCCGGTCTGGGCGAGGATCGACAGCACCGTCGGCATCATGCACAGCAGCGCCAGCTTCAGCGACCGGAGCATGATCCACATCGCCGCCAGCACCGCGAAGATCGCCGCGAACAGAATCGGCCTCCCCTCGCGCTGAACCATCAACAGCACGTCGGCGAGGATCATCGCCTCACCGGCGGCCGAGAACTTCTCGCCGTTGGGCAGCTCGATTCCGCGCACTTCCTTGGCGAAGCGGACCACCTCGAGCCCTTCGGACAGCTTGATGTTCGGGAAGATCAGCACGAAGCCGCCTTCCTGGCCGGGCTTGACGCCTTCGAACTGCCGCCGCACCGAGATTGGAATGTCGGCGCGGGTGAACGGCGTCGGCTCGACCATCTTCTTGAAGTTGGTCAGCCGGTCGGCGGTGGGCTTGTCGAGCTTCTCGGCGTCGACCTTGTCGAGGGTCTTCTTGATCTGATCGAGGATCTCGCGCTTCTCGACCTGCTGAATCGGCACCAGGTCGTCGAGCGCGGAGACGAAGTCGATCGTCGACTTCTTGCCCTGCGCCTTCTGGCGGTCCTTCAGCGCCTTCACCAGCGCCCGCTCGCTCGAGGTCTTGTCGGTGAGGATGACGACCGGCTCCATGTTGTAGCCGAGGATCGCGTTCACCTCGGTGTCGAGCTCGAACGAGGGCAGGGTGGAGTCCTCGAGCGCGCCGAAGTCGTAGTCGAAGCGCACCCCGGGGATGGCGGCGATGATCGCCACCAGCACCGCGCCGACCAGCAGCGTCGCCTTCCCGTGGTGGCTGGGGAGGATCCGCGCCAGCTCGCTGTTCTTCATC
>JAGSPQ010000227.1 GCA_018262385.1 Myxococcaceae bacterium
CGGGCTCGTGCATCGATTCCCAACACGCTTCGTTCAACACCAATTAACCGAGTTTGGATGCGAGCAAATAAACCTCGCGCTGAAGACGCAACGAGGAGCCCAGGGCCACCCAGGTTCGCAAGATCCCGTAGCGGAAAAGCTCCCAAAGACGGTGGGCGAGGGACCGGGCGGCCTGGTGGTTGCGAAAGACCGCTTTCGAGGTGTGCCGAACCGCAAAACCATTGGTTTCCAACAGTCGGGTCAGCGTTTTTGCGGTGTAGTAGACGTAATGTTGTGCGCCGAGGTCGTCTGGCCTGAAATACCGATAGGTTTTTCTCATCACGTCCCCCTTCCAGTAGCGGAGGTCCGGCACCGCAATCAGCACAACTCCGTCCGGATTGAGGACGCGACGAAGCTCTTCGAGTGCCACCGTAGGTTGCGGGGTGTGTTCGAGCACGTGTTTCAGCACCACCACGTCGAACTCTTTGGTTGGGTAGGGAAGCTGATCGACGCGACCCACTTTGGCTTCGTAGCCGCGCTCGACGCACAGGTTCACTGCATATTCGGAAATGTCGACGCCGGTGGAGGCGAGGCCAAGCCGTCGCGCTCCCTCGAGAACGTAGCCAAGCGAGCAGCCCACATCGAGCAACCGGGCACCCTTGCCAGGTCGCTTCAATACCTCGAGTGCGTCCAGGATCCAGGACGCAGCCTTGCGAGAACGATGTTCAAAGCGCTTATCCCTCCCGCTCTTTCTCCCGTGGAAATAGCCCTGCTCGTAGAAGTCGGCGGCAAGGGCACCGGCGCGTTCCCTGGACTTGTAGACCACTCCGCAATTGGTGCATTCGACGAATTCCACCGCGTCGAAAGACACGTATGCGCGACGTTCGGGAGAGGCGCACACGGGACATTGGGCCCATACGAAGTCCTTGGCGGTCGCGATGTGAATGGGGGGACCCTAGTCGACTTGAGCGGGGGGCTCACACGTCCGTTGGTTTCGTTGCTGTCACCACCGACCCGCTGGTGCTGAGGTCGGTTCGGGAAGGGGAAGCGGCTAAGTCCCGCCGACGTGTTCCACGAGGATCTTCACCCCGAGGCCGATGAGCACCAGGCCTCCAACCACGTCCAGCCTTTGACCGAGCACCGCCCCGAACCGACGCCCGGCGAACAGCCCGATCGCGCTCAATGCAGCCGTCGTGACCCCAATCGTGAGCAATGAGAGCACGAACGGAGCCTTCAGCATCGGCAAGGTGATGCCCACCGCGAGGGCATCGATGCTGGTGGCCACGGCGAGGACCAGCATCACCCTCAGATCGAACAGCTCCGCGTCGCGCCCTTGTACGTCGCGGTCCGTTCCCGCTTCTTCCTTCTTGCCGCGCGCCTCCCACAGCATCTTGGTTCCGATGGCGCCGAGGAGGACGAAGGCGATCCAGTGGTCCCACGCCTGCACAAGGGGTCCGACTCGCGTTCCGATCAGCCAGCCCAGGGCGGGCATGAGAGCCTGGAAGCCACCGAAAAACACCGCCACCAGAAACACGTGGCGTGGCCGGATCGCCGACACGGCCATTCCCCGCGCGGCGGAAACAGCAGCGGCGTCCATTGCCAGGCCAACCGCGAGGACGAGAATCGCCCCGAAGGTCATTGTGAGCGACCTCGCACGCCGGCAGGCGTGAGTGGGTTCAACTCGACCGGACCGTGCTCAAGATTCACCCCGGGTCCTATACCAGCCCCCGGCATCGACTCACCCGCTCGAAGCGCACTCACCGACGAAGACGACGGGAACCTGAAGGTCGCGATCGGCATGTCCCTGAGACGTCGCTCTATGCTGCTGCGCGGTTGAACTTCCGACGACGATTTCGCGGCAGTGGCTCGACGACTCTATTGCTTCTGAGCGACCACCCGCCCCTCGGCGTTTACGAATACCCGGTACCGGTTGCCGTCCTTGCAGGTCGCGAGGTGATCGTTCTCCTTGGTTTGAGTCGCACTGATGACCTGCCCACACGGCAGCCCCAGCAGTGCGATCACCGACGTCAGATCCTTGAGGAGCGCGGCATCGTCTGCCGCGAACGAAGGCGTGGCGAACAGCGCCAACATCCAGACGATCACAGTCCAACTACGGGTGCGGTGGCTCATGGCGCTTCTCCTGTTGGCAGCTCAGATGGTCGCGAACGTTTTCGGGTCGGAAAGCATCTTCCAGAGCGAGTCGCGAGACGCGGCGATCGCTTTGGCGAGACGCGGGTCGCCGTCCTGCAATAGCGCGAGCACCTTCAGCAAGAGCCGATCGTAGGCGCTGCGAAGGTCGCTCAGGGACGTCTGCGATCGGCCCTGGTACACGGCGCGGAACTCGTCGACCAGGTCGCCGACCTGATTCTTGATCTCGATCTTGGTGAAGAAGCCAATCGCGTTGGTTTCCTTCAGCCCCGCCTCGAGGGACTTCAGATCCAGCGGCGCAGCGGCCGGTACCATCGGATCGGGGCGAACGGCGCTCTGCGTCTTGGGAGCCTCGTCGGCGGGGCCCGCATGGGGTGGGGCCTTGATCGGGGCCTTCGCCGGCTTGCGAGCCACCCTGGCTGTGGCTGGAGGCGGCGGTTCGTTCACCGGTCGGGCCTTCGGTTCGACCGCCGCGGGCCCTTGCTGCGCGGAGGGCGACGGGGGCTCGCTCGGCGGTGCACGCTGCGGCCCGGCGCACGCGCCGAGCAGCAGGCCCAGCAACCCCAGCGTCCGTCGAGTGGTCATTGTCGATCTGGAGGAATGCAACTCACGCGCCGTGGCCCATCGAAGCGGTCCGGTGCGCGGGCCGTCAGCTTGGCGACGCGGGCGCGCGGCGTGGTGGCGGGACAGCCCGAAAGGGGAGGAACGCCACACCTGGCGCTTGAACCGGCGCTTCAGCCCGACGCCGACTGCTGCGCAGGGAGCGCAGTCGGGCGCGCTGCCCAGCGTCCGGGCACCGAAATCCGGACGTTTCGGGACGGCCCCTGCATTGCCTAGCAGCAACCCGTTCCAGCCACGGGTGGTGGGACGCTGGGGGAGGCGACGATGAGCTCGATCGGGATGATTCGCGCGGCGGTGGTGGCGGGATCGCTGCTGGTCAGCGCCGCGGCGGTGGGCCAGGAGAGCTCCCTGCACCCAATCGACGCGCCGCTGGTGGACGACGCGTTCGAAGGCGAAGGCCCCAGCAGCACGCCGGTCGCCAACCTCACCCGCCGGGCCATGCGCGAGGAGCGGGAGTGGCTGCTCGAGCAACAGGCAAGCATCGGGGACTTCGTCCGTCCGTCGATCTTCCTCACCATCGGAGCGGCCGGGTCGGTCTTCGGGGCGTGGTGGCTCGGTGAGTTCATGAGAATGAACCCCGCGTACCGGAGCAACGCGGAGTGGCTGGCGATCGGAACCATGGCCGCCGGGGCGATCCTCTCGGGGACCATGGCCGCCTTGATTGGCTTGCGATGGAAGAGGCGCGCTGAATACCAGGAGCGCGTCGAGGAAATCCGCGACGAGTTCCGCCGGCGCCACGCGGCCTCGACGCCCCTTCAACCCGAGCCCGACGCGCCCCCTCCGCCGCCCCCCACCCCGCCGCCCGCGCCGGAATTCCTCACCCCTCCGCCCCCGCCTCCCCCGAGCCTGGCTGAGTAGCCTGGCCTTCGAGGCGGCGGTGCGTGCGCCCCGATCACTTCTTCGGGGCGGGCGGCGGCGGCTTCGCGGGCGCTGGCGCTCCCGGAACCGTCTCCAGCTTCAGCAGCACGTATCGCTCGCTGACTCCGGGGGAAACGGTGACCGTGAACTGCTGGTTGCCCTTCTGGAAGACGTTCGGCGCCGCCTCGGTGAAGCCCACCCCGGCGAAGGTCTCCCGGTAGAAGGCCTTGATCTCCGCCGGCGTCGCATCCACCGCGTAGCTCGTCGCCTTCTGGTTCTCGACCGCGAAGGAGGTGATCGAGTTCGCCCCCGGGAACACCGGGCCGATCGGCTCCCGCGTCGGTTTCTTCTTCCCCAGGTCGGCGTAGGCGATCACCACCGTGGTCCCCTTCGCCGCGGGCTGGAGCAGCGCCGAATAGCTGAGCAGGTTCTCGGTATCGAGGCCGCTGATCTGCAGGCCGACCAGCGGCTTCACCTCGTCCTGCTCCGGAGCGATGTAGAGGCCGGCCGCGTCGAAGGCGGCGGCGAAGTGCTTCTGCAGCTCATGCGCAGACCGGTTCGAGCTGACCGAGCGCTGCACCACCTTGATCCCATCCACCGTCGTGACTGCCGGAGCGGTGGGCTGGGAGGTCATCCCCGGGACGTCTCGGAGGAAGCCATCGAGGCTGGGCGCGGGCGCCGCTGCCAGCAGCCCCAGCACGCCGAGGCTCAGTTGCACGGAAACTTCCCCAGGAAGCAGTAGCCCCCGCCCGTCAGCGGGCTGAAGGCGCCGTTGCTGCAGTTGCGGCGGGTGTTGTAGGCGCCGCGGTACGGCGTCCCCGGCATCTGCGCGTCCATCGGGTTGCTCTGCCAGGCGCCGCCCCCTTCGGCGATCTCGACCGGCTCGATGAAGCCGGACTCCTCGCCTCGAAAGCTCAGGTAGAAGCCGGTGATCTGGCCCCGGGGGATGCCACGGCTGCCGACGATGTTCCTCGCCCACCGCTCGGGGAACCCGGTGTAGCCGCTCAGCCAGCCGGCAGTGCGGATCATCGACTTGTCCCAGGTGGCGTGGGTCACCCGGTAGAACGCGCCGTTGGTGCACCCCGTCGGGCTGTCGCTCTGAAGATCGCACTCGCGCTCCTGGCTGCCCTGGTCGGTCAGCGCGTCGTCTCCGAGCAAGATCGAGAGCGCGCCCGGGCAGGTGCCGCCCGTCGCCCGGCCGGCGCTGCACAGGGTGGTGAGGCTGCCCCGCGGCCGCGAGTTGTTGCTGGCCTTGAAGAAGCCGTCGGCGCCTTCGAGGAACTTGGTCGAGATTCGAAAGACGCCGAAGTCACCCTCGGCGTTGCAGCTGACACCGCCGGGCTCACCAAAGCTCGGGGCCAGGGGAGGCAGCGCGTACGCCGCCGCCGCCGCGCTGCCGACGCAGCTGACCCTCATCGGAGCAGCCCGGGTCAGCGCCATCACCGGCGCGAGCCGGTTCACCGAGGCGCGCCCGTCCCAATCGGCGTAGCGGCCCCCCGCGTTCGCGGCAGCGCTCGGGGCGGCGATCGCGTTCGAATCGGCAAAGCCTCCGAACGAGTAGGCGCGATAGGCGGTGCTGTCCCAGATCGCCGCCGCTCCCGCCTCGTGCACCTTCGCCGACAGGTACCCGACCTCGGCAAAGTGAATGCCGAAGACGAGGATGGTGATGAACACCAGCGCGCCAAGCGCAAACTCGGTCGCCGCCTGCCCCCGGACGTGAGCGCGCCTCATTCGAACCCCTTGTACCCAGCGCCCACCAGCTCGCGAAAGGTGACTGCGGCTTCCGGCTGCCCGCTCGCGCCGAACATCGCTTCCAGGTTGGCGTCGAAGGCGCCCCGTCCGCCCGGCCCGGGCCGATCCACCGTCATCCGGGTGAGGGTCGATCGCCAGTACGGCGCAAACAGGTTGGGCGGCTCGTCGTAGTGATCGGGCCGGCTGTAGTAGGCGACCCCCGCGCTGATCGCGTTCTGGAGCCCGCCGGTCGCCGCCTGCGCCCGGTTGTTGACCTGGTCGAGCGTGGCGCCCGGGCCGCCCGCGGTGAACTGGAAGTTGTAGGCCGACGACGGGCCGCCGCGCATGTCCCACGGATCGGCTCGCGCGCGTGGGTCGCCAGACACCATGCTCATGTTCTTCGGCACGGCGTAGAGGTCGTCCTGGTTTCCCAGCCCCGCGCTGTCGTAGTCGTAGAACGGCGGGAAGGTCGTGTACGAGTGCTGGACCCCGTTGTGGATCCCCGGGTGCTGGAACGGCCCGACCTGCACCTCGCCACTGCCGGTGCTCTTGCCGAGCAGGCCGATCACCGTCGCCAGGGGCCCGAAGATGGTGCACATCGGCCCGTACGGCTTGATCAGCAGCACCCGGGTCCGATCGCCCCAGTCGTTGGCCCAGCTGCCGTAGTGATGACCCAGCGCGGGGCCGGGCAAATCGCCGACCCAGCCGTTGTTGAGGTACCCCAGGCCCTTGCCGGAGCCGTCGGTGAATACCCAACCGGCGGCGAAGATCGACCACGGAAAGGAGAGCTTGATCGCCCACGGCCCGAAGATGCCGCCGACGCTCTTGCTGTTGCGGGCAGGCATGAACGGATGCCCGCGGCTGGCATTGACGATCTGCGCGATCGGGTAGGTCTTGTCGCGATCGTTCACGATCACCGGCTTGATCGCCGCGTCGAGGTCGGCGGTGTTGAGCCCGGCCGGAGCGGCGTTGCCCGTCACCCC
>JAGSPQ010000228.1 GCA_018262385.1 Myxococcaceae bacterium
CGGGCCGGGAGATCTCACCTGGGTCGGCGGCACTCCCGAAGAGACCCACTTCTACCTGGGCACCGGCCACGGCAGCCTGATGACGATCGGCATCGCCGACGATCAGTCGCTGCCGCTGGGACCCCGCGCCTGCGCTCCCTGAGCGTCGCGCTGATCAGGACAGCCGCAGCGAGGTCAGCCGCTGCTCGAGCGGCAGCACCACCTGGCCCAGCGGCTCTACCTCCAGCACCCGCAGCTCGCGCTCGAGCGCATCGCAGACGCTGGCCTGCGTCACCACCAGCCCCTCGACGGTGACCCGAATCGGCTTCTCGGGAAGCTGCTCGCAGAACAAGCGCACGATCACGCCCTCGCCCGACTCGGCCCGCTTCACCGCCGCGATCGTCACTCCCGGCGCATCGCACCGCACGATCGCTTCCGCCGCGTGGGACGCTCCGCGCAGCTCGGGCGCCAGCCAGGCGCGGCTCAGCTGCCGGCGCGCGTGCGCCAGGTGCGGCGCGTCGACCAGGCCCGAGGGCATCAACGCCGCCTCGTGCACCTGGCGATCGCGGTTCGAGCCGCCGATCGGGTGGGCCATCACCGGAAGGATCCCGAAGGCGCGCTCCTTCAGCGCATTGCGGGCGACGATCCACTCCAGCGCGCCGGTAGGGCTCAGCGACGCCGCGGTGGGCGACTCGAACAGCGCGAACAGCGACTGTCCCTTGTCGCGCAACGTCAGCCGGGAAGGCACCGCCCAGAAGGTCGGGCTGTTGTGCCGCTCGCGCGGCCGGTCGATCACTCCGCCGACGGTGTCCATCTCGAGCGTCTTCGGATCGAGCGCCACGTCGAACCGGCAGGTCGCGGTGCGCCGGCTGCCCGCCACCCCGTCGCAGCGCAGGCGGAAGAACCGGTGGCCGGGATCGACGGTGATGGTGCGCACGAACGGCAGCCCGTCGAGCTCCGAGCTGATCTCGAACGAGACCTCGCCTTTGACGTCGGAGATCTGCACGTGGGCCTCGCGGCGGCTGGCCCGATCGACCTCGGCGAAGCGGCCGCCGCTGTACTCGTGCCCCAGCCGCCACAGCCCGCCCTCGTCGTGGAACGCGACCAGGTCGAAGCCCAGGCCGTTGAGCAGCGGGGCGCCGTCGCTGACGAGCGAGGTGAAGCAGGCGCCGCGCTCGAGCGAGAGGGTGAAGCGGTAGGTCGCGGTCTGGACCTCGATCTCGTCGCCGCTGCGGCGCACCTGGACGCTGCCTCCCGAGGGCTCGGTGGCGGACACTCCGGGTGAGGCGAGCGCCAGCGCCTGATCGGCGGCCAGCTCGGCGGCGTCGAGCCACGGCCGCTGCTCGGCTTCCCACACCCGGTCGGGCGAGGTGCCGGGGATGTAGTCGTGGTGGTTGCTGAGCACCAGCCGGCTCCAGCCCTCGCGCAGCGCGGCCTCGAGCGGCGCGTGGGGCGCCTGAAACGCCGACAGCTTCTCCGCCATCAGCAAGGTCCGCGCGATGCGGGTCGGGCGCTGCTTCACCTCGGGCCGGGTGGCACAGAAGCCCATCCAGTACGGGTTCGGATCCGCGGCGAGCACCGGCAGCTGGGCGCGGTGGAACTCGAGCAGCGAGAAGTAGTCGTCGAGCCCGGCGAGCACCGTCCACGTCCCGGTGCGCGCGAAGTGCTCCTCGTTGTAGCGATGCAGCAGCTGCGGCAACTCGACGATCGGATCGTTGAAATCCATGCCGATCGGACAGAACAGGTACGGCGTCCGCGCGAACGGCGCGAGCTGCTCGACGTAGCCGTCGATGCGGGCGGCGATGTGGCGGCGGGTGCGCCACGGCAGCGCGAACACCTTGCCCGCCCAGCGAATGATGCCTTTGTGCGCCAGCATGTCGCCGTGGAAGTAGGTGAACGCGTTCCAGTGGCAGAGCACCTCGGCCCCGTCGTCGTCGCGCCAGATGAAGTCGTGGGTGCGCAGCTCCTGCTCGAGCAGCGCGGCGGTCGAGCCCGGCCGGGGAAACTCGGCGCCGGGCCGGTAGTCGGCGCCGACGAAGTACATCCCGTCGATGCGGGTCAGCCCCACCGAGCGCACCCCGACCGCCTTCATCAGCGACGGCAGGTGGGGCGAGTGGCCGAAGTTGTCGGGGAAGTACGCCAGCCCCGGATCGTCGGGCAGGCCGTGGTCGCGCAGCCAGGCGTGGCCCAGCTGAAAGTCGCGCAGGATCGTCTCGTGGTGCGGCAGCAGCGTGTCGGGCGTCGTGAACGACGACGCGAGCATCCGCAGCTGGCGGTTGGCGAGCAGCGCGCGCAGCCGCGGTTGGGCGGCGGGGTGGCGCTCCCAGAAGAGCTTGAAGAAGAACAGGCTCTCGACGCAGTACACCCGGTGCGGATCCCGCTCGAGCGCGCCCAGCACCTGCTCGAAGATCGGCTCGATCCGGCTGGTGAAGTACTCCTCGGACGTCTGGAGCCAGTTGGTGTCCCAGTGGCTGCTCTCGCCGAAGAGGATCACCCGCCTGGCCGAGGGGGGAATCTTAAGCTTCGCCCGCAGCTGCAACTCGGTCACCGCGCCACCGCCCGCGCAACCGGTGCGGCACAGTTTCGTCGGGGGAACGGGCGGGTCGGTTTCACCGGGTTCAGATAATCGCGGCCGGTCACTCCCGGCACCCCGATCGACCGCACCGATCTTTCAGACCGTGACAAAGCCAGCACCAGGCTGGCGAAGAGGTCAGCCGCCTGACAGCGCCTTCGCCCGCGCGAGGATCACCTTGAGAAAGCCGACCGCCGCGTCCCGCTGGCCGCCGCGCGCGAGCAGCGAAGGCACCGAGCCGCCCGGGTCGCTGTAGACGACGTAGCTGACGTCGACCCGGCCCGCGGGGTTGGGCACCAGCCTCCACTTGCCGCGAATCGCCGGGATCCGCACGTGGTCGGCGGTGGGCGGAAAGCGCGGATCCTCGCGGGTCTCGAAGGCGATCTCGCAGCGGCCCGACGGCGCGTCCGACAGCCGCTGGACGTGGATGACGTAGTCGCGGTCGGCCACCACCGGCACGCGAATCTGCTCGTAGGTCCACCGCTCGTCCTCGGTCTCCTTGATCACCACCCGCTTCTTGAATTCGCCCTCGGGCTTCTTGTTCGACAGCCCCTTGCCCCAGACCGCGTCGCACAGCGCGCCGAGGCTCGAGCTGCTGGTGGTCGAGACCCGGACCTCCTCGAACTTCGAGCCGGCGACCGCGCGCAGCTCGACCTTCATTCCGTCGACGGTGCGGTCTTCGCGCCATCCGGGCGTCTGGGAAAGGACCAACAAGAGGGCGAGGGCACTGCTCATAGCGGGATGGTTCCGAGGTGAAGAGGAAGGGTGTTGGTGACGTAGCTGCCGCTGAAGCCGTAGCCGGCGTTGAGCGCCGCGCCGGCCGCGAGCGCGCCGAGGGTGCCGGTGGCGCCGAAGGTCTGATCGGTGCCGCCCAGCATCCGCAGCACCTGGGCGTAGAGGTCTCCCAGCGAGAGGCGGGGAGCGCACACCACGTGACGGCCCTGGCCGGCGGGGAAGGCGGACTTCAGCCCTGCCAGCACCACCGGGATGTTGAAGTCGAAGTGCGACGAGCCGTAGCCCATGTCGCTCACCCAGACGACGAGCGTGTTGTCGAGCATCCGGCTGCCGTCCACCTCGATGATCTGTGACAAGCGGGTGACCAGCCGGGTGAACATCTTCGCCTGGTAGCCGAAGGCCTGGGTGAGGTCCGGCTGCGACGGATCCGACAGCGACGGCGTGCTGTGGATGATCGCGTGGTGGTTGTTGCCGCCGTCGAACGGCGAGGTGCCGGTGAACTCGCTCGAGAACACCGGGTCGTAGCCGAGCTGGAAGTGGAGGCTGGCGACGCGGGTGAGATCGCAGGCGAGCGACATCACCAGGTTCTCGATCTGGCTGGGGGTGACCTGCCCGTCCAGCCGCCCCCGCGAGATCTGCGCCTCGCTGTAGGTGGGGATCTGCGCCTCGAGCGGACGCACGCACGCCGCGGCCGAGACCGGAGGCGGGACGTTGCCGAAGCGCGTCTCGAGCGTACGGATGAAGCTCGCGTGCTGATCGAGCCGCTGGCGATCCGTCACTCCGACCTGGTTGTGCAGCCCTTCGTACTGCGAGGCGACCGCGTCGAGGATGCTCGCGCGCCGGCCGATCAGCCGGCTCTGCAGCGTCTTCACCGGCGGAGCCGTGGGCGCCACCGGCGGGCCGAACACGTCGTTGAGCGCGGTGCGCGGGTTGGAGTTGGTCAGCGCCGGCGGGCTGCCGTTGAGGCCGTAGAAGCCGGGCGCGTCGTACTGCCACTCGTAGCCCAGCGGCGAGCCGGGGAACACCAGCGCGCTGCGCTGCGAGGCCGACGCGCGCAGCCGCTGCCCGGCGACGAAGTCGATCGACGGCCCGCCCCCGGTGCCGTCGGACTTCGGCCGCATGCAGGTGAGGAAGGTGCGCGAGCCCGAGTGGTGCCCGTCGCCGTTGCCGGTGCTGTGGCGGACCAGGTTGTCGATCCCGTCGACGGTGACGATCTCGTTTCGGATCGCGCCCAGCGCCGCCAGCATCGGCGACAGGTTCCCGGTGGCCGGCAGCGCCCCGGTGGTGGTCCGCGGCGACCAGTTGTCCTGGCCGTTGCGGCCGTTGCCGGCGACCCGGCCGTGGCGGTGCACCACCACCACCAGGCGCTTGGGCGGCGGAGTGACGGCGCCGAAGGCAGCGCGGGGCGCGAACGCCTCGAGCATCGGCAGCGCGAGGGCGGCTCCCGAGGCCCCGAGGAGGAAACGGCGGCGATCGATGCGGTTGTTCTTGCTCACGGTCATTCTCCCCGGCGGTACATGAAGGCGTCGGTCTGGGTGGAAGCGAGGAACACCTTGTCGAGCCGGTTGCCCGAGTCGGCGAGGGCGTCCCGCAGCTGCTGCAGCGCGCAGTTGTCGCTGGCGGTCTCGGTGCGCGAGGCGGTGTAGCGGAACACCTGCTGGGCGAGGCAGTCGGACGTCTTCTGCAGCGACGCGATTCCCTCGAACAGCTCGGTGGGTCCGGCGAACGGCAGCGGGGCCGAGGAGGAAGAGACCAGCGAGCCCGACGGATCGATCGCCTTCCCGCTCGCGTAGGCCTGGCGGTACTTGCCCATCGCGTCGAAGTGCTCGAGCGCGATCCCGGCCGGATCCAGCAGCTTGTGGCAGCCGGCGCACCCGGGGTTCGACTGGACCGCGGCCGACAGATCGCGCGCAGTCGGATCCGGCGGCTTGGGCAGGCTGGCGAAGGTGGTCGCCGCGTTCGGCGGCGGGGTGCCGAGGTTCTCACACATCAGCCGGGTGCGAACGACCCGGCCGCGGAAGACGTACGAGGTCTCGGACGAGTGGGCGAGCGCGGCCATCGAGGCCGGCTGGGTCATCAGCCCGGTGTAGCGGGTGGGATCGAGCGTCACCTTCGCCCAGCCGCTGGCCGGCGGCGTCACTCCGAAGAAGGCGGCCAGCGGCGCGTCGACGTACGCCTCGCTGGTGCGCAGCAGCGTCCGCAGGCTGGCGCCGGTGCGCAGCTGCGCGGAGGCGAACCGATCGAACGAGCCGTTGATCGAATCGACCAGCGTCTGGTTCAGCCAGGGGAACGCCGCCGGATCCTTGTCGGCCAGCAGCAGCGCCGGGGTCTGGGTCCACTCGCGGACGAAGCGGGCGAAGGCGCGATCGGCCTTCGGGTCGGCGAACATCCGCTGCGCCTGGGCGAGCACCTGCGCCTTGGTGGTCAGCTGCCCGGACTCGGCGGCGGTCAGCAGCACCTCGTCGGGCACCGAGCCCCACAGGTAGAGCGACAGCTGGGTGGCCAGCTCGAGCCCGGTGCGCAGGCGATCGACGCCCACCGCGGCCGGGGCCTCGACCACGTAGAGGAACGCCGGCATCTGCAGCAGCGCGGCGCTCATCACGCTCACCGCGTCGGCGAAGGTCGCGTTGTCGGCGCGCTCGGCGGAGTAGATCGCCAGCAGCGCAGTGCGCTCAGGCCCGGTCAACGCCCGGCGAAACGCGCGGCGGCCGTAGGTGTCGAGGAAGGTGGTCGCGCAGGCGACGGTGCCGGTCGCGGCGCAGGTGACGAGGGTGGCGATCTTCGGAGAGAGCGCGAGGGCGACGTCTTCGCCCGCGTAGAGCAGCTGCTCGACGCCCTGCTCGCCGACGATGCCGATCCCCGGCTCGGTCGAGAAGCCGGTGGCCGCCGCGCCGTACGCGCCCGGATACCGGGTGCTGCCGTCGAGCGCGAACACGTCGCGGATCGCATTGGCGTACTCCGCGCGGGTCAGCCGCCGAACCACCGACGGCCCGCCCCAGGTCTTGGTGTCGCAGACGTAGCGGGTCGG
>JAGSPQ010000229.1 GCA_018262385.1 Myxococcaceae bacterium
CCGTCTTCCCCGTCGTCGTCCTCTCCGAGGTCTGACTCGTCGTCCTCGACCGGCGCACTGAGCGCGGCGGCCATCGGGCCCATCGCGTCGAGCAGCCGCTTGAGCCGCTGCAGCCCGATCAGCCCCTCGCGCGCCAACAGCTGCAGCAGCGACTGGAGCGCCTTCACTGCCGCCTGGAAGTCCACGTCCGAGGTCTGGCCGCGCAGTTGCTCGAGCGCGCCCTCGACGTGCTCGGGGCTGACCGGAACGGGCCCATCGCTCCAGGCGGCAGAGAAGAGCGCCTCGACCGTCGCCAGCAGCAGCGGGCGCTGCTCGGCGGTGACGTTGTGCACGAAGGTCTCTTCCAGCTTCGTCACCCTCTCTTCGTCCAGCCCGGCCAGCCGGGGCAGGGTGCGGAAGGTCTCGGCCACCAGGTCGGTGTCGAAGGTGTCGGCTTCGTCCTCGAACGCGAACGCTTCCTCGAGCAGCACCAGCGAGAGGAACTGCTGGACGTCGTCGTCGGTCGCTCCGGCCTCGAGCAGGGCGCGGCGGGCCTGCTGCACGATTGGCGAGAGCACCGGGTCCTGCTCGACCTGCGCCAGCGCGGCGAAGACCGCCAGCGCGAGCGCGGCCTGCTGGTCTTCCATGTCGCCGTTCGAGGAGGCGTTCATCGCCCGCTCCTTTCGATCGGGATGCGCGGTCGCGGCGTTGACGAAGAGCACCTCGAGCTCGCTCAGCGGCTCGCCGCGGGCGGATTTGTCGAGGGCGCTGCGCACGGACTTCGGATCCAGGAAATGGGCGATCACCGGGTGCATGGGTTTGGCGGCGGTAGCACAGCTGTAGTGGTAAGGGCAGCACCCGTGCCGAAGAAACCGGTGAGCGCCCTCGAGGCCGCGCTGAAGTTGCTGGCCAGCCGAGAGAAGAGCCGCGCCCAGCTGGAGGCCGCGCTGGTGCTCCGCGGGCACCCCGCGCAAGAAATTCGCCAGGCGATCGCCCGCTGCGCCGAGCTGGGGTACCTCGACGATCAGCGCGCCGCGGTCGACCTCGCCCGCCGGCTGTTCGCCGAGGGCCGCTCGAGGCACGACGTGGCGCGGCGGCTGGAAGGCAAGGGGTTCGATCCGGCGATCGCCCAGGCGCTTCCCCACGACGAGTTGGCGGCCGCGCAGCGGTTGCTGCAGTCGAAGCGCGTCACCGGAGTGAAGGCGGCGCGGCTGTTGCTGGCCCGCGGGTTCGAGGAAGAGCTGGTCTCGACGTTGGTTGATGTGGCAGAGGCTGACGAATAGGGTGCGCGCCCAAGCGAGTCATGACCATCCAAACCGCAGTGAGAGTCTCGAGCCTGATCGCCGCGCTGTCGCTGTGCGGCTGCCAGACGCTGAAGGGCATCTTCACCAGCACCGCGGACAACCCGAACGTCACCTACGGCGAGGACGCCGAGTCGAACATCGCCAAGGGCAACGACGCGCTCGACAGCAAGAACTACGCAGAGGCGCAGAAGTACTTCGACTACGTGAAGAGCAAGTACCCGTACCTCGAGGCGGCGAAGGTCGCCGAGCTGCGGCTGGCCGACACCGACTTCGAGCGCGACCGCTTCGGCGAGGCCCGCGATCGCTACCTCACCTTCGTCAAGATCCACCCCACCCACCCGCGGCTCGACTACGCCGCCTTCCGCGCGGCGCTCGCCTACTACAAGGACATCCCGTCGGACTTCTTCCTGCTGCCCCCGTCGGAAGAGAAGGAACAGGTGAATGTCCGCAACACGCTGACGGCGATGAAGGACTTCATCCGCACCTATCCCGACTCGACCCACCAGGCCGAAGCGAAGACCGTGCTGGACGACGTGAAGAAGCGGCTGGCCGAGCACGAGTGGTACGTCGCCGGCTTCTACGCCAAGCGTGACAAGTGGCCGGCGGTGATCAACCGGCTCAACATCATCGCCCGCGACTTCCCCGACATCGGCCTCGACGACAAGGTCCAGTTCGCCCTCTACGACGCCTACATGGAGCTGAAGGACGAGGCGAAGGCGAAGGACGCGCTGCGGGTGCTGGTGCGCAAGAACCCCGAGTCGGACGGCGCGAAGAAGGCCGCCCGGATGCTCGGGCCGCAGGGCTAGTGCCCGAGCTGAAGAAGGTCCTCGGGCTGGCCGTCGCCGTGGCGGTGGTCGGCGCGCTGGGGCTGATTTGGCTTCCCCGGCTGCTCGGGAAGGTCGCCGGGCCCGAGGTCGAGCTGATTACCCGGCTCAAAGAGGCCGAGAAAGAAGGGCTCGAGCTGTCGGTGCTGGGCGGAACGCTGACCGGCAAGAAGGTCCACTACCAGCGGATCACGGTCACCCACGACCCGGCGGCCCGGCGGGCGACGGTGCTGGCCACCCTCGACTTCACCGGTGCGTTGGGCCGCACCGAGGTCAGCTCGCTGGGGGTGGAGAAGATCTCTTTCGTCTACGACGGAACCGACTGGAAGCCGGAGAGTTCCCTGGCTCCCCGACTGGTGGCGGTGGTCACCGCGCTGGAGAGCCGGCGGCGGGCCCTGGAGGCGGGCAACCGGGGGGCGGCGCAGAAGCTGGCCCGGGCGGGCGACGCCGGGCTGGGCAGCGAGGCCGACGCCTGGCTGGGGCTGCTGGAGCGCAAGCTGAGCGTCGATGCCTGGTTCATCCGCCTCGAGCGGGACCAGGTTCAGGTCAGCGAGCAGTACCGGCTCGAGGGGTTCGGCCGCGATCGGCCCTTCCGCTCGGCCGGCCCCAGACGGCTGGATCTTCAGGCGTCAGAGGGGGAATTCTTCTTTCCGAATGGGCTCATGTAGGGTACGCAACCGGCCTTCGCGAGCGGGACCTTGTGCGAGGCGGACCCCCAATGGATGAGGCCCTCAAGCAGCTGTTGACCCTCGGGCGGGGTTACTTCGAAAAGAAGCAATACTCGCAAGCCGAGAAGTACCTGACTCAGGTCGTCGAGCAGAACCAGTCGTTCGCCGACGTCTACAACATGCTGGGCATCGTCTATCACGACGCGGGGCAGTTCGCCCGGGCGCAGCGGGCGTTCGAGGCCGCGCTGCGGATCAACCCCGCCTACACCGACGCCGCCCTGAATCTGGCGGTGATCTACAACGACCTGGGCAAGTACTCCGAGGCCAAGCAGGTCTACCAGGCCGCGCTCACCCGCCAGCGCACCAGCCCCAACCACATCGACCCGTACGTGAAGGGCAAGATCGCCAACATGTACTCCGAGATCGCAGACGTGTTCTCCTCGAGCGGCATGCTCGACGAAGCGATCGGCGAATACCGGCGGGCCCTCGGTTTGTGCCCCACTTTCGTCGACATTCGGCTCAAGCTGGCCGACGCCTGTCGCGACAAAGGCGATCATGCCGAGTCGCTGGCCCAGTTCGACGAGATCTTGAAGATCAACCCCAACTACCTTCCTGGACGCGTCCACTACGGAATTGCGCTCTATTCGGCCGGAAGAAGGGAAGATGCGGTCAGATGCTGGGAAGACGTGCTCGAACGCAACCCCGGCAACCGCAGCGCTGAGATGTATTTGAATCTGGTGAAAGACAACACGAAGGACAACACCAAGGTCGACCAACCGTGAGCGCCGGCTTCGCACTCAAATTCATCTCGGGGAAATACCAGGGCGGCGAGTTCCCCCTGCGCGCCGAGAAGCAGATCGTGATCGGCCGCTCGAGCGAGCTCGACATGGTGCTGGTGGAAGACATGGTCTCGCGCAAGCACGCGAAGATCACCCTCCAGGGCGGGAAGATCACGATCGAGGATCTCGGCAGCACCAACGGGACGTTCGTCAACGGCGAGAAGGTGAAGACCTCGCGGATCAAGGAAGGCGATCGGATCCTGATCGGCACCTCGATTCTGAAGCTGGTCCGCCAGGGCGCCAACGTCCCCGAGATGGACGACGCGGTGGTGAAGCAGAAGCTGGAAGAGGTCGCGATCATCCAGTCGGCGAAGCAGACCAAGACGGCGATGACCGGGAAGCTCGAAGAGGTCCCGCTGCCCGACCTGCTGCAGCTGTTCCACACCTCGAAGAAGAACGGCGTGCTCGCGGTCACCAACGAGCACTCGGGCAACATCTACCTGCGGCAGGGCAAGGTCTATTACTGCTGCATCGACGACAACCACGAGCTGGGTCCGCAGAAGAGCTTCAACCGGATCATCACGTGGGAGCAGGGCGACTTCGAGCTGCGCCCGCCGGATCCGCAGGAGTTCATGGTCGAGCTCGACACCTCGACCGAAGCGCTGCTGATGGACGCGCTGCGCCAGCTGGACGAGATGAAGCGGATCCAGTCGCAGCTGCCGGCGATCACCTCGTCGCTGACGCTGACGATGCCGATGTCGGCGCCGCTGCGCGATCTGACCCCCGACCAGCTCGACGTGCTGCAGCTGGTGCACAACTACGGCAGCTTCAACGGGGTGCTCGATCACTCTCCCCAGGACGACCTGGTCGTCGCCGAGGTGATGGTGGACCTGATCAAGAAGGACTACGTCCGTGGCGGCTGACGGCGGCGGCCCGGTGCTGCTGACCTCGCTGTCGAATTGTGCGGGATGCGCGGCCAAGCTCCGGCCGGACGTGCTCTCGCAGTTGCTGGCGGGCCTGCCCAACGTGCGCTCGAAGCAGGCGCTGGTCGGCTACGACACCAGCGACGACGCGGCGGTCTACAAGCTGTCGCCTTCGATGGCGGTGGTCGAGACGGTCGACTTCTTTCCGCCGGTGCTCGACGACCCGTACGCCTACGGGCAGATCGCCGCCGCCAACGCGATGAGCGACATCTGGGCGATGGGGGCGAAGGCGCTGTTCGCGCTGAACATCGTCGCCTTCCCGAAGGATCTGCCGATTCGGATGCTGAAGGAGATCCTCGCCGGCGGCGCGGACAAGGCCCGGGAAGCAGGGATTCCGGTGCTGGGGGGCCACTCGATCCAGTCGCCCGAGCCGAAGTACGGGATGGCGGTGACCGGGCTGGTGCACCCGAAGAAGATCCTGAGGAACTCAGGCGGGCGGCCGGGCGATCGGCTGATCCTGACCAAGCCGATCGGCACCGGGATCGCGACGACGGCGCTCAAGCGCGGGGTCGCTGCGAAGAACCTGATCACCCTGGTGACCCGGCAGATGGCGCAGCTGAACAAGGCCGCCGGCGAGGTGTTCGTGTCGGGCAAGTTCAAGGTGAACGCGCTCACCGACGTCACCGGCTTCGGGCTGCTGGGGCACCTGCTGGAGGTCGCGCGCGGCTCGAAGCTCCGTGCGCAGCTGCAGCTCGAGCACGTCCCGCTGCTCGAGGGGATTCCCCAGCTGGCGGCGGCCGACGTGGTGCCCGGGGGCACCCGCACCAACCTGGCCCACGTCGCGAAGTGGGTGAAGTTTCCCGCTGGGCTGCCGGAGCACGTGAAGCTGGTGCTCGCCGACGCCCAGACGAACGGCGGCCTGCTGGCGGCGGTGCCGGCGAAGGACGAGCACAAGGCGGTCGCGGCGCTGCTGAAGGCGGGGGTGTTCGCGGCGGTGATCGGCGAGCTTCAGCGAGGCAAACCCGGTATCGAGGTGGTGTGAGTCTCGTCGCCAACACCCAGGTCACCTGCCCGGCGTGCGGGAAGAGCAGCGCGGTGGCCCTGGTCCGCAGCATCAACACCCAGACCGACCCGGCGCAGAAGGCGGCCCTGATGCGGGGCGAGCTGAACGTGCTGAGCTGCGAGTGCGGCAAGCGGACGCCGATGGCGGCGGATCTGCTGTTCCACGATCCGGTCGCGGGGTTCTTCTGCCAGGTCTGCGTCGGCGACGCGGAGGCGATCGCCAAGAGCAAGCTGGCGTTCGAGGAGTCCGGCGTGGCCGGCGACCGGCGAATCGTCCGGTCGATGAACGCGCTGATGGAGAAGGTGAAGCTGCTCGACGCCGGCCTGAAGGACTGGGCGATCGAGATGGTGAAGGTGCTGCTGCTGACCACCCTCGAGAACCCGAACCTCGACGAGGTGCTGCTGTTCGACGGAGTCGATCGTTCGGCGGGGACGCTGTCGTGGCTGCTGTTCCGGGCCGGGCAGACCGGGCCGCAGTTCCTGAGGAGCCCGCTGGCCTCGTACGAGCGCGGGCTGGATCAGTGGCGGGCGGCGGCGCCGGGCAGCCAGCTGGAGATCGATCGCGCCTGGGCCCTGGCCTCGTTGCGCAAGGTGATGCCGCTGCCGGTATGACGCGCGCGGCTCGTCTACAGTACGGCCCGATGCGTCGTTGGGTGTGCGTGCTGCTGTTGGTCGGTCTTCCTGCCCTGGCGGGGCCGTTGATCGTGCTCGACCCCGGGCATGGAGGCAGCCAGGAGGGCGCGGCGTCTCCCGCGGGCCTGAAGGAGAAGCA
>JAGSPQ010001032.1 GCA_018262385.1 Myxococcaceae bacterium
GGTTGCGCGCGACGCAAAGCTGTCGTCTTCAACGGTCGTTGCCGGCGCCAGGTGGCCTCGCTACTTCAAAGGAAGCGAAGGAGACCGTCCGTGGCCCCAAGAGCGCTCCCCCCCCGACGTCAGTTCGCGGTCACGAGGCTGGTCGTGGTGGGGCTGGGCCTGTTGGCGCCCGCCGTCTGCTTCGGGCAGGCGCTCGATGGGCCCCGCGCCTGGCTCCCGTTCGAAGAAGGCCCCAACGACGTCGCGGGCGCCTACGTCCACCGCTTCGGAGACATCTCGCCGTCGGGGACCCTGGTCAAGCCGGGCACGTCGTACGAGACCGATCTGGTGGTGGCCAGCTACGCCCGCAGCTTCCCGATGAGCTCGCTGTTCTTCGGGCTGGCGGGGATCTCGGCGCCGGTGGGGATCACCAACGCGACGGGCACGGTGTTCGGGGAACAGCAGGCGTCGAAGTCGTCGGGGCTGGGGGATCTCGAGCTCTCGTTCGCCGCCGGGATGCAGCCTCAGCGAGACCTGGCCGCGGGCCCGTGGTCGCCCGCGTTCACCCTGCTCGCGCAGTTGGCGGTGACTGCGCCCACCGGGGCCTACGAGTCGGACCAGCTGGCCAATCTCGGCGACAACCGGTTCGGCATCCGGACCTCGATGCCTTTCACCCTCAGCTTCGGCGCGGTGGGGAAGCAGACGACGTTCGAGCTGGTGCCGGCGATGACGATCTTCACCGACAACAACCACCCGCTCGAGGGGGAAACGATGAGCCAGTCGGCGCTCGGCCGGCTCGAGACCCACGCGACCCAGGACGTCTTCGACTGGCTGTGGATCGCGGCCGATGCGGTGTACCTGTTGGGAGGCGAGACCTGGATCGACGGGCTCGGCCAGGGCAACCAGCTGAACACGTTCTCGCTCGGCGGGACGGTGGTCCTCCAGCCGCTGCGGTTCCTGCGGTTCGAGGGCAGCTACGCGCACCACTTCTTTCACGCGACCGACGGCGGCCAGGGAGGCGCGCTGCGGCTGCGCGCGACGGCCGAGTTCTAGTGGCCGGGCCTGATCTTGCATCGGCCGGGTTTTGGGAGAATGCACATGAACAAAAAGATCGTTCTGACAGTGGTTGCGGCGTTCCTCGGCACGGGCGCGATGGCCCAATCCGCAAAGCCTGCGCAGCCTGAGAAGGCGGCACCGCCCGCAAAGGCTGCGCAGCCGGTTGCGCCGGCCGACGCTCCGGAGCCCGCGATTTCTCCCGAGGCGATGGAGGCGCTGAAGAAGATGGGCGCGTTTCTGCGCGCTCAGCAGGCGTTCCAGGTCCTGGCGAAGGTGACGACCGACGAGGTGCTGCCCAACGGCCAGAAGGTCGAGCTGGCGTCCGACGTCGACCTGAAGGTGAAGAAGCCGAACCGGCTGACCGCGCTCAGCACTTCCGATCGCAAGCACCGGCAGATCAGGCGTTCACTCTCTACAGCCCGCGGGTCGGCTACTACGCGACGATCGAGGCCCCGCCGACGGTGCGCGAGCTGGTCGAGCTGTTGACCACGAAGTACGGCGTCGAGCTGCCAATGGCGGATCTCTTCCTCTGGGGAACCGAGCAGAGCGGGGTGGCCGACATCAAGTCGGCGATCTACATGGGGCCGACCAAGATCGAAGGCGCCGACTGTGATCACTACGCCTTCCGCCAGGACGAGGTCGACTGGCAGATCTGGATCCAGCAGGGCGACAAGCCGCTGCCTCGCAAGATGGTGATCACCACCACCACCGAGGTCAGCCGGCCGGACTACAGCGTCACCTACAAGTGGAACCTCGCCCCGCGCCTCGACGACAAGATGTTCACCTTCGTCCCCACGAAGGACACCTACCGGATCGAGATCGAGCAACTGGACCAGCAGCCGGCCAGCCTCGGCCGCCGAGACTGAAGGAGAAGCAGACATGAAGACAATGATTGCCCTCATCGTGTTGCTGTTGGCGATGCCGGTCATGGCCCGTGGCGGCGGCGGGGGCCGCGGCGGTGGTGGCGCCCGAGGAGGAGGGGGCGGGGCCCGGTCGAGCGTCGGCGGCGGCGGCGGCGCCAGCATGAATCGCGGGGGCGGCGGGAGCATGAATCGCAGCGCCAGCGGCAACGTGAACCGCAGCGCCAACGCGAACGTCAACCGCAACACCAACGTCAACGTCAACCGCAACGTCGATCACGGCCACTACGGCGGCGGCGGCTACGGGTACGGCGGCTACGGCTACCACCCGGTGGCGCGCGGGGTCGCGGTGGGAGTGGGAGTCGCGGCCACCGCGGCGGTGATCGGCTCGGTGGTGGCGTCGATTCCCCCGTCCTGCACCACCACGGTCGTGGGGAACGTCACCTACCAGAACTGCAGCGGAACCTGGTACCGGCCGTCCTACTCGGGGACCTCGGTCTCCTACACGGTGGTGAATCCTCCCTGAGCGGCCGGTAGGCGCGGGCGCGAGCGTCCCTGGTGACCAGCAAGAAGGCGGAGGAGTTCTCGCTGCTGGGGGGGCCGTTTCACCGGCTGCGGAAACGGCTGGGCCTGGGGCAGGGGGGCCCGCACCCCATCCGGCTGGGGCTGGCGATCGGCGGCTCGCTCTGGGCGATCCTGATCGGACTGCACGCGATCGAGGGAACCCCGGTCTCGGCGCTCTCGGCCCAGGTGCTGGGGGGGCACGTCCGGTTCCTGGTGGCGGTGCCGCTCTTCTTCTGGTGCGAGGCCCTGTTCGCGTCCCGGCCGGGGGAGGTGCTCAGTGGGCTGGTTCGGTCTCAGGTGGTGCCGGTGGCGGCTGCGCCGGCGTTCAACCTCGAGCTCGCCCGGATCTCGCGGTGGAAGGACTCCTGGCTGCCCGAGCTGGCCTGCCTGGCCGCGGCGGTGCTGCTGTCGGCGTTCGGCTCGCGGCTCGACCTGTTTGCAGGGACGGCGGTCCCCGAGCTGGGCGCTGCGACGCGGGGGATGACGCTGTCGGGCCTCTTCTATTGGCTCGTCTGCCTTCCCACGTTTCGCTACCTCCTCTTCCGCTGGCTGTGGCGGCTGGGCCTGTGGTCGTACCTGCTCTGGCGCCTCTCGCGGCTGAAGCTGGCGCTGGTGCCGACCCATCCCGACGGGATGGCCGGGTTGGGCACGCTGGACCTCGTCAACACGACGCTGGTTCCGCTGGTGTTCGCGAACTCGGCGGTCCAGGCCGCGTCGTTCGCCGAGGAGATCTCGGGCGGGACGATGGCCTTCGAGGAGATCTACCCGGCGTTGGTGCTGATCCTGTTCGTCGATGCGGTGCTGTTCGTCGGGCCGCTGTTCCTCTTCGCCCCCGCGCTGTTCCGCGCGAGGGGAAATGGCCTGCTTCGCTACATGCCGTTCGCCTCGCGGTACGTGAACGCGTTCGATCAGAAGTGGATCGAGGAGGGTGACGCCCAGAGAGAGTCGCCGCTGGGGACCGCCGACCTGCAATCGCTGGCCGATCTGAACAACAGCGTCAGGGTCATCACCGACCTGCGGCTGGTTCCGGTCAGCCGGCGCCTGCTGCTGACACTCGCCGTCGCGGCGGTGGTGCCGATGCTCCCGCTGATGCTGCTGGTCCAGCCGGCCTCGGCGCTGGCGCAGAAGCTGGTCGAGATGTTGCTCGGAATGTGACCGGCACGTCTCGCATTCGGGGGACCTCGGTCTCGGCGCCGGCTGACGCCGAGGCGCGCAGCACCCGCTCGAGGTCGCGGGGGGTGACGCCGAAGCGGGTGGGGTGATCGCTGACGTCGTGGGTGAAGAGGATCAGCCAGCCTCCTCCCCCGGCGAGCTGATCGATCAGGCGCAGCGCGCGGTCGACGTGACCCCCTTCCGAGTACAGCTTGTTGCCGTGGAGCAGGTTCAAGTCCACCCGGTCGCGGTGCAGCCCCGGGAAGATCGAGCGCATCGAGAGGAACCGCTGGCCCAGGCGCGCCTTCTGCGAGGGCCGCAGCCGGCCGTAGGGGTAGGCGAAGTGCCGCAGCGGCTTGCCCGGCGCCAGGCTCGCCCAGGCCGCCGCGTTCAGCGCGAGGTCGGTCTCGATCGTTCGGGTTCGCGCGGTGAGCAGGTCGAGGTGCGAGTAGCTGTGGCAGCCCACCTCATGGCCGCGGGCGCTGAGCCGAAGCAGATCGTCGCGGGTGAACGAGTCCTCGCCGCCGATCAGCCCCATCGCGACGTAGTAGGTCGCGCGCGCCCCCTGGGCTTCGACCACCTCGGCGCCGAGCCGGGCTGCCGACCGGGGGAAGTCGTCGAAGCAGATCGACACCCAGCGGCGCCCCGGAGCCAGCCGGGCCAGCCGCGGGCTCACCCGGGGAGCGACCCACCGGGAGCCGTGGAACAGCGCGCTGTCGATGAGCCGCCGGAGCATCTACGGCTGCTTCTTCCGATTCGGAGCGTGCAGGGCGCGGAAGGGGGCCATCCAGAGCAACTTCCCCAGCCCGCCTGAGGCGAGGCAGAGCCCCTGGCGCGCCGTCCTCGAGTGAAGCGGCACGGCCGCCACCGCCAGCGTCGTGCCCAACAGCAGCTGAACCAGGCCGACCATCATCCACTTCGCCAGCTCCGGACGGTTCGAGGTGCACAGCGAGGTGCGCGTCTGCCCAGAGCTGAAGCGGCGCTTGAGCAGGTAGCGCATCGTCAGCCGTTCCCTGGTGAAGAACTCCCTCACCCGGGCCTCCGGGCACCAGGCGAGCGACCGGCCCTCGACGCGCAGCTTGTGGATCAGCGCCGAGTCTTCCCCCCCACACAGCCCGAGCGCGGGGTCGAAGGGCTCGGGCCCCTGGAGGCAGCTGCGCCGGAAGAGCGAGTTGCCCGAGCCGAGCGCGGCGATCCGCCGGCTCGGCACC
>JAGSPQ010000230.1 GCA_018262385.1 Myxococcaceae bacterium
AGCGCGTCGATCGGGCGGGTGTTCTTCATCTTCACCGACAGGGGGAACTGATCGCCCCTGGACACGGCGCCGAAGTCGAGGGTCGCCGGCAGCTCGCACTCGCCCGAGACGCTGGTGCCCTTGAGGATGATCTCGGCGGTCTCCTTGCCCACCTCGGTGTTGGTGGCCCGGAGGATCAGCTTCGCCTCGTGGGGGACGGTCAGCTTCTCCTCGGTGGGCGAATCGAAGGAGAGATCGAACTCCGCCGTCTCGCCCGAGCCGATCTCGCGCCCCTCGAAGGCGACGGTGAACACCGGGTTGGCCACGGTGGCGGTGCCGATCGTGACCGCGTCCCCCTCGCCGTTCTTCTCGAGCTTCTCGAGAAAGAGCGCGCCGCCGCCGGTGTTCTTGATCTGGATCTTGCTGGTCACCTTCTTCCCCATCGGCACCTGACCGAAGTCGTAGGTGCCGCTGGTGGCGCTGGTCACCGTCACGCCCTCGCTGACGTAGACGATCGCGATCTCGCCGGGGCGGGCAGTCACCGGGGGGGGATTGCACCGGCACCCGGAAACGGCGAGCGCAACGGTGGCAAAGGCGATCAGGGCGCGGGGGGAAGCTCGAAGCATGAAGACCTCAAAGTTGAAAAAGAGGCGGCATGGTGCCGACTTGGGTGGGGTGGGGTCAAGTCGGTGTGCCGGGAAGTGTCTTTGTGTTGATTCGATCGGCAGGGCGTTGTCAAACCTCAACCCCGTGAGCTCTGCCGAAACCACCTACCTGGAGCGGGTCGCGGCGGCGAAGGCCAGCCTCGCCCGGCTCGACGCCAGAGGCGGCCGGCTGGCCAACCTGCGGCTGGCGACCTTCCTGCTCGCGGTCGGCCTGGCGCTGGCGACCCTGTTCGGGAAGCTGCCCGGCGGGGGGTTTCTGGCCGCGCTGGCGGTGATGGCCGGCTACACCGCCCTGGCGGTGCGGCACGCGAAGGTGCTTCGCGAGGAACGGACGGCGAAGACGGTGCTGCTGCTCAACCAGCGTGGGCTGCAGCGGCTGGCCGGGAAGTGGCGCGACTTCCCCTCGCAGGGCGAGCGCTACCGGGTCGACGGCCACCTGTACGCCGGAGATCTCGACGTGTTCGGCCACGGCTCGCTGTTCCAGCGGCTGGACGAGACGAGCACCGAGGCCGGAGAGAAGCTGCTCGCCGGCTGGCTCTCGGCGCCGACGAAGATCGCGGTCGAGATCTCGGGGCGGCAGGCGGCGCTCAAAGAGCTCGCTGCGCAGATCGACTTCCGGCAGCGGCTGGTGAGCGAGACCCGGCAGGTGGTGGCGCAGAAGGCCGACCCGTCGCGGTTCATCCGCTGGGTCGAGAACGGCTCTTCGATCGCCTCGCTCAAGTGGGCGTTCGTGCTCGCCCACCTGCTGCCGGTGGTGACGTTCGGCCTGTGGCTCGGGGTCCAGCTGCGGGTGCTGCTCGACTGGGTGCCCTACGTCGGGCTCGGGCTGCAGATCGCGGTGGTGGTGATCACCTCGCGGCGGCTGGCCGAGATGTACGGCCAGCTGACGATGGGCGAGCTGGGCTTCGTCCAGTTCGAGCACACCTTCGAGGCGATCGACGCCCAGCAGTTCTCCGACCCCCTGCTCTGCCGGCTCAAGTCGGGGCTGTCGACCGGAGGCCCGCCGGTCTCGCAGCGGCTCAAGCACTTCGAGCGGCTGCACGGCTTCGCGTCGCTGCGCTCGGCCAAAGAGATCCACTGGATCATCAACGCGCTGCTGCTGTGGGACCTCCACTTCCTCTTCCGGATCGAGCGGTGGCGCAGCGAGCTGGGCACCGGAGTGCGCGGCTGGTTCGAGTCGCTCGCCCAGCTCGAGGCGCTCTCGTCGATGGCGACCTGGGTCTACGAGAACCCGGCCTACGCCTGGCCCCAAGTCGACGAGGGGCCGGTGCACTTTCAGGCCGTGCAGCTGGGCCACCCGCTGCTCGACAACCCGGTGCGCAACGACCTGGCGCTCGACGGGCCCGGGACGGCGGTGGTGATCACCGGCTCGAACATGTCGGGCAAGACGACGCTGATGCGGGCGATGGGGCTCAACACGGTGATCGCGCTGGCGGGGATGCCGGTGTGCGCGCGGTCCTTCCAGGTCAGCGTGGTGCAGGTGCTGACCAGCATGCGGGTGAAGGACTCGCTCGAGCGCGGGGTGTCGTACTTCTACGCCGCGGTGCAGCGGATCAAGGCGGTGCTGGACGTCGCGAAGGCGAACCCGAACCAGACCCTGTTCCTGCTCGACGAGCTGCTGATGGGCACCAACACCCGCGAGCGACAGATCGCCTCACGCGAGCTGATGCGGATGCTGCTGTCGACCGGTGCGTCGGGCGCGCTGACCACCCACGATCTGTCGCTGACCGAGCTGGCCAGCTACCCGGGAGTGAAGGTCCGCAACGTTCACTTCCGCGACCTGGAGAAGGACGGCGAGATGACCTTCGACTACGTGCTGCGCGACGGAGTGGTCGAGACCACCAACGCGCTCGAGGTGCTGCGGCGCGCCGGGGTCGACATCCCCTAACTGACGGCTCAGCTGCTCGGGCGGGGGTTGGGCGGAGTCATCGCCGGCTGAACCGCGCCGGGCGAGAGCTTGGGCTCGATGCGCACCATCAGCACCCGCGGGCCGTCCATCTTGGCCACCGAGATCCGGTAGTCCTCGAGGACCCAGACGTCGCCCACCACCGGGACCCGCCCGAGCTTGGCCATCAGGTAGCCGGCGATGGTGGTGATGTCGGTCTTGTCGACGTCGAACTCCACCTCGAGGGTGTCCTCGAGATCGTCGAGCTGCACCGTGCCCGGCAGCTCGAGCCGGCCGCCCGGCAGCGTTCGCACCGGCTCGAACTTGCGGCCCAGCTTGGCGATGTTGCCGACCAGCTCGGCGACCACGTCGGAGATGGTCACCATCCCCGAAGTGCCGCCGTGCTCGTCGACCACGATCGCGACCTGCTTGTGGCGGCGGCGGAACTCGGTCAGCAGCTGCTCGAGGGTGACGTTCTCGGGCACGAAGAGCACCGGGCGCTGCACCTGGCTGAGCGACTTGAGCTCGCCGCGCGAGAGAAGGAACAGCAGGTCCTTGACGTTGATCAGCCCCTCGACCTGGTCGAGCCCGCCGCGGACGACCGGAAGCCAGGTGTGGCCGGCGCTGCGGGCCGCCTGCAGGCTCTCGTCCAGCGAGGCCTCGAGGTCGAGGTACTTCATCTGGGTGCGCGGCACGAGCACCTGGCGCGCGGTCTTCTCCATCATCCCCAGCGCCCGCTCGAGCAGCTCGGCGCGCGAGCTGTCGATCGCTCCGGCCTGGGCGGAGTTGGCGAAGATCAGCCGCAGCTCGTCCTCGTGCAGCACCTCGTGCTCCTCGGCGCCCTGCTTCAGGCCCAACAGGCGCAGCGCCATGCGGGTGCCGAAGTTGAGGATCCAGATCACCGGGAAGGCGACGAAGTAGAAGACCCGCATCGGCCAGGCCAGCGCGAGCGAGGTGGCCTCGGCGTTGCGGATCGCGATCGTCTTGGGCACCTGCTCGCCGACCACGATGTGGAGGAAGGTGATGATCCCGAAGGTCAGCACCAGCGAGATGGTCTTCGCGATCGCATGCGCCGCCTCGGTGGCGGGGCTGACCTTCAGGATCAGCGCCTCGATCAGGTGCCCGAACGCCGGCTCGCCCACCCAGCCGAGCGCCAGCGAGGCGAGGGTGATCCCGACCTGGCAGGCCGACAGCCAGGCGTCGAGCCGGTTGCGCATCGCCAGCGCCTGGGCGGCGCCGGGGCGGCCCTGATCCACCAGCGCCTCGAGCTGGGTCGGGCGCACCTTCACCAACGCGAACTCGACCGCCACGAAGAAGGCGTTGAGCAGCACGAGAACGAACGCGAGCCCCAGGGCGGCGAATTGCACGGTCTAGAAGAGCGCCTCGAACTCGGGATCCGCCTTCAACGAATCGAACATCGGATCGGTGGCCAGCCACCCCTGGACCTTGGTCTTGTCGATCACCACTGCCTTCTTGAGCTGATCGAGCGCCTCGCGCGGGCGGCCCCAGAGCGCGTAGAGGGCTCCCATGTTGTAGGTCAGCAGCAGATCGTCGGGGCCCAGCGCCTTCGCCTTGTCGTAGGCGCGCTCGGCCTCGGCGTAGAAGCCCTTCTGCGCGTAGCAGATGCCCAGGTCGAGGTTGGCTTCGAAGTTGTCCGGCTCGAGGCGGACCACTTCCTTCAGCTGGGCGATCGCCGAACGGTAGTCGCCCTCGTCCATCTGCAGCGCGGCCAGCTCGTGGCGGGGGAAGGCGTCGGCCGGGTCGAGCTCGATCGCGGTGCCGAGCTCCTTGACCGCTTCGTCCAGCCGGCCGACGTCGGCCCAGGTGAGCCCGAGGTTCAAGTGGGCGTCGGGGTACTCGGGGTCGAGCTCGATCGCCTCTTTGTACTCGGCGATCGCGAAGTCGGTGCCGTGGGTCGAGAGGAAGCAGGCGAGGTTGTAGTGGGCGGTGGCGCTCTCGGGCTCGAGCTTGAGCGCGGTGAGGTACTCGGCCAGCGCCTCGCGGTAGAGCTTCTTCTCGGCGTAGACGGTGGCGAGGTTGTCGTGGGCATGGGCGGAGTTGGGATCGAGGTCGATCGCCTTCTTGAACTCCTTGATCGCCTCGTCGAGCCAGCCGCGATCGGCCAGCTCGATTCCGCGCGAGTTGTGCTCGTCGGACGCTGCGATGCTGTCTTTCTCCCGCGCCATTTCTTCCTGATCACTCCTTAAGGGCAACGGTGCGAATTAGCAGATCGGGCGGATAGAGTCCTTCTCATGTGGTCGCTCCTCGCTGCAGCCCCGGTGGTGTCCGTTCTGTTCGGTGGAGATGTAACGCTCGGCTTTCACTATGAGGAATATGTCGATGAGCAGGTGAAGAAGGGAAAGAGCCGGGAGGCGATGCTCGCGCACGGCTTCCAGAAGGTGCTGCCGCTGGCCGAGAAGGCGGACCTGTTCGTGGTGAACCTCGAGTGCCCGTTCACCGACCAGGGCGAGAAGATCCCGAAGAACTTCAACTTCCGGGCCCGGCCGGAGCTGGTCGCCTCGCTCCAGTCGGGCAGCGTCGACGTGGTGAGCCTGGCCAACAACCACCTGCTCGACTACGGGCCGGGTGGGCTGACCGACACCCAGGCGACGCTCGATGGGGCGAAGATCGTCCACTTCGGAGCGGGCGCCACCCTGGCGGCCGCGCGGGCGCCGGCGATCGTGACGGTGAAGGGGGTGAAGATCGCCTTCCTCGGCTACTTCTTCCTCGGCGACCGGAACATCGAGCCGAAGGAGGTGATCGCCACCGACTCCACCCCCGGGGTGGCCGGGCACCACTCGGACCTGGCGACGCTGCGCGGCTGGGTGATCGCGGACGTGAAGGCCGCCCGCGCCAGAGCGGACGTGGTGATCCCGTTCTTCCACTGGGGCCGCGAGGGGCGCACGGCGCCCGAGCCCTACCAGATCGAGCTGGCGCACGCGGCGATCGACACCGGGGCGGCGGCGGTGATCGGCAGCCACCCGCACGTGCTGCAGGGCATCGAGCTTTACCAGGGGCGGCCGATTCTCTACTCGCTGGGGAACTTCGTCTTCGGCGGCAACTGGGATCCGAAGGACAAGCGCACTGCGATGGTCCGGATGGACCTCGACGCGCGCGGGGTGCGCAAGACCACGGTGATCCCCGCGTTCTCCGACCGGTTCCCCGAGGTGCCGATTCAGCCCTACCCCGCCGAAGGCGAGGCGGCCGAGGCGGTGCTCGATCACCTCGGCGAGATCTCGGCCGGCTTCAAGGCGACCCTCCCCGAGCTGAAGGGGCGGTCGACCCGCAAGGACGGCGGGCCCTAGTACTTGCCCTTCGCCTTGCGCGCGCGGACGCGACGGCGCTTGAGCACGCTGTGCTTCACTTTGGCGCGGTTCTTCAGCTTCTTCTTGCTGCGGTATACACGCCCCGGTCGTGATCGACAAGCTGGAAGAAGTCGAGCGCAGGTTCGATCGACTCACCGCAGAAATGAGCAACCCCACGGTGTACGCCGATTCGGCGCGCTACCAGAAGGTCGCACGCGAGCGGTCTGCGATCGAGAAGCTCGTGGAGACGTACCGGATCTGGAAGAAGGTCGGCGAGGAGCTCAAGGGCAACGAGGAGCTGCTCAACGGCAACGACCCGGACCTGCGCCAGATGGCGAAGGACGAGCTGCCGGTGCTGCGGGCGCGGAAGGCGGCGCTCGAGGAAGAGCTGAAGCTGCTGCTGATCCCCAAGGATCCGAACGACGAGAAGAACGTGATCGTCGAGATCCGCGGCGGGGCCGGCGGCGACGAGGCCGCGCTGTTCGCCGAAGAAGTGATGGGGATGTACCTGCGCTACGCCAACAGCAAGGGCTGGACGGCCGAGGTGCTCGATCTGTCTGCCGGCAACCAGGGCGGAGTGAAGGACGCCACGCTGACGATGTCCGGCAAGGCCGTCTACTCGTCGATGAAGTACGAGTCGGGGGTGCACCGGGTGCAGCGGGTGCCCGCGACCGAGACCCAGGGCCGCATTCACACCTCGACGATCACCGTGGCGGTGATGCCCGAGGCCGAAGAGGTCGACATCCAGGTCAACCCGGCCGACATCGACATGGCGGTGATGCGCTCGACCGGCGCCGGCGGGCAGAGCGTGAACACCACCAACTCCGCGGTGGTGCTGACCCACAAGCCCAGCGGGATCGTCGTCAAGTGCCAGCAGGAGAAGAGCCAGCTGAAGAACCGGGTGATGGCGATGCGGGTGCTGCGGGCCAGGCTGTACGAGGCCGAGCAGGAACGGATCCGCGGCGAGCGCGACTCGCTGCGCAAAGGCCACGTCGGCACCGGCGATCGCAGCGAGAAGATCCGCACCTACAACTTTCCCCAGGACCGGCTGACCGATCACCGCATCGGGCTGACCCGGCACAACCTGCCGGCGGTGATGGGCGGCGATCTGGACGACGTGATCAACGCCTGCCGAACCTACTTCCAGGCCGAGGCGCTCAAGGCCGAGCAGGGAAGACCTTCTTGACCGAAGAGAGCTGGACGATCCGCAAGGTCCTCACCTGGACCACCCAGCGCTTCGAGAAGGTGGACCTCGACGCCCCCCGGCTGACGGCCGAGATCCTGCTCGCCCACACCCTGAAGCTCGACCGGGTGAAGCTGTTCATGGAGCTCGATCGCCCGCTGCAGAAGGACGAGCTGGCCGAGTTCCGCTCGCTGATCCAGCGGCGGCTGCAGTTCGAGCCGACCCAGTACCTCACCGGCTTCAAGGACTTCTACAACCGGCGCTTCCGCGTCGATCCCCGGGTGCTGATCCCCCGCCCCGAGACCGAGCTGCTGGTCGAGGCGGTGCTGCAGCTGCTGCCGAAGGACGCCCCGTCGCGGGTGCTCGATCTGTGCACTGGCTCGGGCTGCATCGCGGTGACGATCGCCGCCGAGCGGCCCCAGGCCTCGGTGTGGGCGACCGATCTGTCGAAGGGCGCCTGCGAGGTGGCGGCGGCCAACGCCGAGCAGCACCAGGTGGCCAGCCGGGTGTCGGTGCTGCAGGGCGATCTGTTCGCCGCGATCCCCGCCGGGGCGCGGTTCGACGTGGTGGTCTCCAACCCGCCCTACGTGAAGCGGGGGGACCTGCCGGGCCTGCAGCAGGAGGTCCGCAAGGAGCCGCCCCAGGCGCTCGACGGCGGCGAAGACGGCCTCGACTTCGTGCGGCGGATCGCCGAAGGCAGCCACGCGGCGCTGAAGCGTGGCGGTTGGCTTGCACTGGAGATCGGAGATGAACAAGGTGACGCGGTGAAGCAGGTGCTGACGCGGGCGGGGTACCACGCGGTGCGGGTGGAGAAGGATCTGGCGCGGCTCGACCGCCTCGCCTTCGCTCAGGAGCCCTCCTAGATGGACGCGATCATCATCACCGGCAACGGGCCGCTGAAAGGCGAGACGTTCGCCTCGGGGGCGAAGAACGCCGCGCTGCCGATCCTCGCCTCCTCGCTGCTGGCCGAGGGCCGGCACACCTTCCGCAACGTGCCCGGGCTGGCCGACGTGGCGACGATGCTCAAGGTGCTGCAGATGATGGGCTGCGACGCCGAGCGGCTCACCGGAAAGAAGAAGTACGTCTGCGAGGTCGAGGTGGGGCCGAAGGTGACCCCCGAGGCGCCGTACGAGCTGGTGAAGACGATGCGCGCCTCGGTGCTGGTGCTGGGGCCGCTGGTCGCCCGCTGGGGCCGGGCCCGGGTGTCGATGCCGGGCGGCTGCGCGATCGGCGCCCGCCCGATCGATCAGCACCTCAAGGGGCTGCAGGCGCTCGGCGCCGAGATCGAGCTGACCGAAGGCTACGTCGAGGCCCGGGCGAAGCGGCTGAAGGGCGGCACGGTCACCTTCGACCTGATCACCGTCACCGGCACCGAGAACGTGATGATGGCCGCCACCCTCGCGAAAGGGCGGACGGTGATCGAGAACGCCGCCCGCGAGCCCGAGGTCGAGGAGCTGGCCCGGGTGCTCAACAAGATGGGCGCCCACGTCACCGGCGCCGGCAGCGACATCATCACCATCGACGGGGTCGACACCTTGAGGCCGGTGGACCACGCGATCATCCCCGATCGGATCGAGGCCGGCACCCTGCTGGTGGCGGCGGCGATCACCGGGGGCAACGTGCTGGTGCGCGAGGCAGTGCCCGAGCACCTCGAGCACGTGATCGCCAAGCTGCGCGAGGCCGGCTGCAAGGTGACCGCCGAGCCGGAAGGGATCCGCTGCATCGGCCCGTCCCGGATCAAGGCCGTCGACATCAAGACCAAGGAGCACCCCGGCTTCCCCACCGACATGCAGGCCCAGCTGATGGCGCTGCTGTCGACCGCCCACGGGACCTCGGTGATCACCGAGAACATCTTCGAGAACCGCTTCATGCACGTCGCCGAGCTGGCCCGCATGGGGGCCGACATCCAGGTCCAGGGGGCGACCGCGGTGGTCCGGGGGCGCGAGCGGCTCTCAGGCGCCCCGGTGATGGCCACCGACCTGCGCGCCTCGGCCTCGCTGGTGCTGGCCGGGCTGAAGGCCGAGGGCAAGACGACGGTCAGCCGCGTCTACCACCTGGATCGCGGCTACGAGCGGCTGGAGAAGAAACTGCGCGGGCTGGGGGCAAACATCCGGCGAGTCAAGGGCTGACGCATTACCCAAACAGAACAAATGGGAGGTTGCAGTTCACTTTCCCGCAGCCGTACCATTTCGAAACACCCTTACAGGAGCAGGAAAGAAAGCCATGGATTGCCCGAGCTGCGACGTTGAGATGGTTGATCTCGTAGGAGACGACCATCCGCTTCGCAAGTGCGGTGAATGCGGCGGATTGTGGATCGACGTCTCCGACTTGAACCGCGTGCTGCTTCACAACAACTCCGTCGGGCTCGAGAGCCTCGGCGGGAAGGTGAACCCCGAGGCCGACAGCGGCCAGTGTCGCGAGTGCCTCGTCGACCTGGTCCGGGTCGAGGGTGGCGATCGCAACCACCCGATGGGTTACGACACCTGCGAGTCCTGTGGCGGAGTCTTCCTCGAGTCCGAGTTCAAGGACGCGAAGGACTTCAAGCAGGCCCAGCAGGAGATCGTCGCCTTCTTCAAGGCGTTCTCGAACACCAAGAAGAAGAAGGCGATCTAGGAAGTCTAGGGAACCGACCGGAAGAGGCCCTTGAGGTCCTCCGGCATCTCCTTCGAGTCGCCCTCCAGCCCGAGGGTGTAGCCGCCCTTCTTCCCCTTCTTGTTCTCGTCGAGGCTGTACTTGAGCGCGAGCTTCCCCTTCGCCCCCGCGATCTCCAGCGTCAGCCGGGTGGCCGACGCCTCGTAGGTCCCCTCGATCACCTTCTCCTTGGCCCGGGTGGGATCATACGGCTCGAAGCTGTAGCGGAAGGTGCCGTCGAAGTTGAAGGCGAGGAACCGATCGGGGGTGCCGTCGAAGCCGGCGAACCAGCTGCCCAGCAGCGGCGCGTGGTTCTTGTCGTACTTGAGCTTGGTGGTGAGCCAGCTGCCGTCGAGCGGCTTGCCCTCGCTGACGAAGATCACGTCGGTGAGGCAGACCGGCTGATCGAGATCGTCGGCCGAGTAGTGGTCGAGGACCTCGATGGTGAACCGGGTGCCCTCGAGCGGCGGGTTGAAGGTGATGGTCTGCGGCCCACGCTGATCGTCGATGGTGAAGACCTGGGCGGCCTTCGCGCCCTTGATCGACAGCTTCTTCGCCCGGGAAAACGCCTGAAACGTCTTCTCGTCGAAGTTGTTGCCGGTGGTGACCTTGATCTCGTCCACCCGGGTGACGCCCTTGAAGCCGAAGCTGAGCAGCTCGCCGAGCGGATCACTGGTGGTGCTGCACCAGGCGGTGGCGTCGCGGCCGTCGAGCAGGTTCAGCGGCTGGTAGAGCGTCGGGCGCGAGTCCTTCTTGAAGTAGCCGGTGGCCTGCGCATAGCCGATCGGGCCGGCGGCCGCGGGCAGCGCCAACAAGCAGGCCAATCCCCCAGAGAGGAGTTTCATGGGCGGATGATGCTCCGATGCGGCGCGGCGGGGAAGATTTCCCTCCTTGCCAGGTTCAACGTTCGTGGCATGTAGCGCGCCCATGCCCTTTCGCCTGCCTGATCGCTGCGCGGTTCCCTGTCGGATTTCAGGCTCGCTTCGGGGCCGGTGGTCATGAGGAGCCTGACTGTTGGAGGGCTGCTCGCATTCATCGCCGTCGGCTGCACCTGCGACCGCGGGACCACCGTCGATGCCGGCCCGATCGACGCGGGCCCGCTGGGCTTGAGCGAGAAGGAGCCCAACGAGCGGCCGGACAACGCACTCGAGCTGTCGGGCAGCAGCCTGGTCCAGGCCAACCTCGGCGCCGACCCCGCCAGGCCGGACGAAGACTGGTACCTGCTGAAGTCCGCCCTGCCCCGCACCGTCGAGCTGACGGTGAGCTGCCCGCCCGGCGCCGACATCGCGCTCGAGGTGATGGACGAGACGCGCACCTCGCTGGCGCTGATCAACGCCGAAGGGCCCGGCCAGCCCGAGCGACTGCCCAACCTCGACGTGTCGGGCAAGGCGTTCGTCCGGATCACCGGAGCGAAGAAGGGCGCGGGCGGCGCGTACACCCTGACCGCGATGTTCCGCGAGCGGCCGCCGGGGTTCGAGCTCGAGCCTTCCGATCGGCGGGTCGACGCCACCTCGGTGCCGCTGGGCTCGGCGATCTCGGGCTTCGTCGCCCACCCCAACGACTCCGACTGGTTCCGGTTCGAGCTGCCCTCCAACGCCCAGCCGCTGGAAGAAGAGGCGGACTCAGGGGAAGCGGGCGATGCCGGCGAGGCCGATGCGGGGTCGATCGATGCGGGGCCGGTGAAGGAAGCCGCGCGGCTGGCGCTGCGGGTCGAGGTGTCGCCGGTCGAGGGCGTGGCGTTCGACGTCCAGGTGATGACCGAGGCCGAGGCGGTGCTGTTCTCGGCGAAGTCGAAGGACGGCGCCGGGCTGAGCCTGCGCAACGTCGGGGTTCGGGAGACCGATCGGGTGATCTACGTGGTGGTGAAGAGCGCGTGGCAGGGCAGCGGGAAGGACGCCAGGCGCGGCTTCAACTCCAGCACCTACTACACCCTCACCGTCGCGCAGGAGGAAGCGGGGGCCTCTTCCGAGTTCGAGCCGAACGACGATCTGAGCCACGCCACCGCGCTGAGCGCCGACAGCTACCGGGAAGGGTTCCTCTCTTCGAAGGGCGACGTCGACTGCTTCAAGCTCGAGACCGACGGGCCGTCGCTGGCGAAGGTGACGGTCACCGGGGTCGAGAAGATCGACCTGGCGCTCACCGTGATGAAGGTCGGCGAGAAGGGCGACGAGGCGCTGATCAAGGCGAACGACGGCGCGGTGAAGGAGCCCGAGACCCTCAACAACGTCGGCTGCAACAAGGTCTGCTACTTCCGGGTCGAGGCGGCGGCGCGGAAGGTCGACGGCAAGTGGGTGAAGGACGACGAGAACGCAGAGATGGCGTACCGGATCTCTGCGGTGGTGACGGCCGACGACGGGTCCGAGGAGCGCGAGCCGAACGCGACGGTCGAGACGGCGATGCCGCTCAAGCCGGGGGT
>JAGSPQ010000231.1 GCA_018262385.1 Myxococcaceae bacterium
GGCGATCCGGCTGAAGGTGCAGATCGTGCTGCCGGTCGATCACGTCTGCGGCACGTCACCGGACGACAAGACCGAGGCGATCGAGGTGCCTGATCGCGCCATCCCCGCGCACCTGATGGGCCTCGACATCGGGCGGAAGTCGCGCGAGCTGTACAAGCAGCACATCCGCTCGGCGCGCACCGTGCTGTGGAACGGCCCGATGGGGCTGTTCGAGGTGAAGAAGTTCGAGGAAGGCACCCGGCAGATCGCCGAGGCGATGGCCGACAACCGGCAGGCCCAGACGGTGGTCGGCGGCGGCGACAGCGCGGCGGCGGTGAACGAGTTCGGGCTGGCCTCGAAGATGACCCATGTCTCGACGGGCGGCGGAGCGTCGCTCGAGTTCCTCGAAGGTAAAGAGCTGCCTGGCATCAAGGCACTGGAGTAATTGCACATGCGTCGTTGCTTCATTGCCGGCAACTGGAAGATGAACAAGACGGTGGCCGAGTCGCTGGCCCTGGTGCGCGAGCTGCGCGGCGCCGTCTCGATGGTCCGCGACCGGGTGGAGGTGGCGATCGCGCCGCCGTTCACCGCGCTGCAGGCGGTGGCGAAGGCGCTCGAGGACTCGAACATCGGGCTGGCGGCGCAGAACTGCCACTTCGAGGGTTCGGGCGCGTTCACCGGCGAGGTGGCGGCGCCGATGCTCAAGGAGGTCGGCTGCAGCTGGGTGATCCTCGGGCACTCCGAGCGCCGGCAGTACTTCGGCGAGACGGACGAGGGCGTGAACAAGCGGATCGGCGCGGTGGTGAAGGCCGGGATGCTGCCGATCGTCTGCGTCGGGGAGACCCTGGCCGAGCGCGAGGGGGGCAAGACGCTGGAGGTGGTGACCCGGCAGGTGAAGGGCTGCCTGGCCGGCTACTCGGCGGTGCAGGGCGAGAAGTTCGTCCTCGCCTACGAGCCGGTGTGGGCGATCGGCACCGGGAAGACCGCCACCAGCCGGCAGGCGCAGGAAGTCCACGCCCACATCCGGATGCTGCTCAAGGAGCAGTGGGGCGCCGGGGTGGCCGATCAGGTGCGGATCCAGTACGGCGGCTCGGTGAAGGCGGACAACGCGGCCGAGCTGCTGGGCATGCCGGACATCGATGGAGCGTTGGTCGGGGGTGCGAGCCTCAAAGTGGCCGACTTCGCTGCAATCGTGAAGGCCAAGGGGTAGTACGTGCAGTTGTTGCCGTAAGCGCGGCAGGTGTGCTTAAGACGCCGCCCTTCAGGAGTTACCCGTGCTCATCTTTGCTTCAACCATCCACGTGTTGCTTTGCGTGTTCATGATCTTCGTCATTCTCCTCCAGCCGGGGAAAGACGCGGGCATGGGCTCTGCGCTCGGCGGCGGAGCGGCGACCAGTGCGTTCGGCGGCCGCGGCGCGGTCACCTTCCTCGGCAAGGTCACCGCGGTCTGCGCGGTCGGCTTCTTCCTCACCTCGCTGGGCCTCTCGTTCGTCGGGATGCGCTCGTCGGTGGCGGCAGGGCTGACGGCGGAGCCCGAGACGACCACCGCTCCGGTGAAGAAGGACGAGGCGAAGAAGGACGCGCCGGCGCCGACTGGGATGCAGCAGGGCGCCCCGGCGACGGACGTGCCGCCGAGCAACGTCCCGGCTCCGCAGCCGACCGCTCCGGCCGGCCCGCAGTAAGACGCTGGCGCGCGCGAAGATTTCTGGTAGTTGGCAGGGAGCAGCAAGCCCAGGTGGTGGAACTGGTAGACACACCAGCTTGAGGGGCTGGCGCCGAAAGGTGTAAGGGTTCGAATCCCTTCTTGGGCACTGCAAGGCTCCCGTAACCGGGGGCCTTTTTTTTTCTGCAGTCGGCGTCGACCGGGGTATCTGGGCCTCATGCTCAACCGCTCGATCCTGGCTGTGTGCGTGGTGGCTCTCTCGGGTTGCCAGCCGTGGAAGGTAGTTCGCGAAGCCGACGCCAACCCACTGGCCGGCAAGACCAGCGTCGGGCTGCAGTGGCTCGAGTGGAGCGGGGTGTGGGTCGACGGCGTGCCCGAAGAGGCCTGGGCCTCGAGCCATGACGACTGGATGAAAGACTGGGCGGCCAACAAGTCGGTCGGCGCGTCGTCATTCCGCAAGGGCCTGTCTGACCGGCTGGCCGGCGGGACGCTGTCGTTGTTGACCAAGCCCGACCCCACCGGCTCGGCGCTGCTGCTGCGGCCCACGGTGGTGGAGCTGACGACGGGCGGCTGGAAGCCGACGTCGCTGAAGATCTCGGTGCTGGTGCTCGATGGCAAGGGCACCCCCCTCGAGGAGATCTCGACGGTGGCGAAGTCGAAGAACGACGGGAGCTTCGAAGGTCGGCTGGCGGAAGCGGCTGCGCTCGCCGGTCAAAACGTCGCCAGCTACCTCCAGCAGCGCTCGAAGAACTGACTTCGCCCCGCGCGCTCAACTCGCCGCGCGGCCGGCGACCTTGAAGGTCCGGGTGTAGCCGTCGTCGAGCACGGTGAGCGCGACCTCCAGCGTCCCGGCAGCGGTGCAGCGGTAGCGCTCCTCGACCACCGGCCCGTCGTGCGCCAGGCGCTGGACGGCGACGTTCTGCAGATCGCCGCGGGCGCGCAGCCCCGGCTCGAAGGCGAAGCGGATCTCGTCCCACGGCGCGACGTCGCCATCGGGGCGGCCGTCCTTCAGATCTCCGCACTCGACGAACCGGAAGTGGCCGACGTTGTGCGCCGCCCGGTAGCGCCGCACCGCCTCCAGCGGCGGCTCGCCCTTGCTGGGGACCCGGCTGTCCTTGGGGAAGATCGGGTCGAAGCGCACCTCGGCGCCGCGGGCGCTCTCGCGGAAGACTCCGAAGTGCCGGGTGAGGCAATCCGACAGCTCATAGCCGGCGCCCTCGTCGAGGAAGATCGCCAGGCCGATCGCCGCGGCCGCGAACGGATGCGCCGAGCGCTTCACCCGGTGCTCGCCGAACCGCTCGCGCAACAGCCGGGGCACGAGGGGAAAGCCGCTCGCTCCCCCGACGGCGTAGATGCCGGCCACTTCGCTCCAGCCCACTCCGTCGCGCGCGATCACCGGCTCCATCGCCTCGATCGACCTCGTCACCAGCGCAAGCGTGGCGGCGAACACCTCGTCGATCGGCAGCACCAGCGGCGGCTTGTCGAACGCGGTCAGATCCACCGTGAGCCGCCGGCTGTTGGGCGAGATGCCGTCCTTCGCGCCGCGGCACTCGTCGAGCAGGGCCGACCGCTGCGCCTCGCTCAACGTCCCCAGCCCGGCGCGCGCGATCACCAGCTCGGCGATCGCCCCGTCGAAGTCGTCGCCGCCCAGCCGCGAGACCCCGGCGCTGGCGACGACGCGACTGGCGTGCCCGGCGAGGTGGATCAGCGAAGCATCGAAGGTCCCGCCGCCCAGGTCGTAGACGACGACGTGCTCGCGCTTCGAGGTGAGGGTGGTCGAGAAGCGGTGGGCGTACTCGAACCCCGCGGCCGACGGCTCGTTGAGCAGCGCGTTCACCTCGAACCCGGCGCGGCCGAAGGCGTCCATGGTGAGGAACCGCTGCGCGCTCGACGCGTTGGCCGGCACGCTCACCGCGGCCTGCAGCGGCTCGCCCTTCTTCAGCCCGGCATTCGAGCGCGCCGTCAGCTCTTCGCGGACGTGGCCGAGGAACGAGGTCAGCAGGTCGGCGATCTTGAACGGGTGGCCGCCCACCACCACCTCGGTCAGCGGGCCGGCGTCGGCCAGGAGCCGCTTGAAGGATCGCAGCAGCGCCCACTTCGGATCGCGCGCGACTGCGACCGCCGCTTCGCCGAAGCACAGCGCGGCGTCCGCGCGGCGCACCGCAATCACCGAGGGGATCGCAGTGGCGCCGTCGAAGGCCACCACCGGGTAGTTGCCGCGATCGGCGAACGCCGCGACGGTGTTGGTGGTGCCGAAATCGATGCCGAGCTTCATCGCGGACAAACTATCAGGATGACCGCGAAGGTAGTGTGCGTGTCGTGCCCCACATCGCGTTCGTCGCCCCGCACTTTCTCGAGAACACCAACCGCTACCTGAGCGCCTTCGCCGGCCTCGAGGGGGTGAAGCTGTCGGTCATCAGCGCCGACCCCGCCTCGGCGCTGCCGGCCGCCCTCGCCGAGAAGATCGCCGGGCACTACCGGGTGCAGAACGTGGGCGACGGCGCCCAGCTCGCCCGGGCGGCCCGAGCGCTGAAGGCCTCGGCCGGCCCGATCGATCGGCTGTCCGGCGCGCTCGAGCAGCTGCAGTTGCCGATGGCGGAGGCGCGCGACCTCGCCGGAATTCCCGGCATGGGCCTGCAGATCGCCCAGCGCTTCCGCAACAAGGACCTGATGAAGCAGGTGCTGCGGGCCCACGGAGTCCCCGTCGCGCAGAGCGCCCTCGTCTCGTCCTTCGAGGAGCTGCGCCGCTTCGTGCGGAAGGTCGGCTTCCCGATCATCGTCAAGCCCCAGGCCGGCCTCGGGGCGCGGTCCACCGAGCGGGTCGAGACCGAGGCCGACCTCGAGGCGCTGCCCGGCCTCGGGCTGACCCCGACCCATCACCGCCCGCTGCAGGCCGAGCAGTTCGTGGTCGCGCGCGAGCACACCTGCGAGACGGTGAGCATTCACGGCAAGGGCGTGTGGCGCTCGGGGACCCGCTACTTCCCCAGCCCGCTCGAGGTGCTCGAGACGCCGTGGGTCCAGTACTGCGTGCTGCTGCCGCTGGAGGCCGAGCCGACCTGGACGAAGTTCGCGCCGGTCAACGAGGCCGCGCTCCAGGCGCTGTTCGGCCCCAACCCCCAGGTGACCGGCACCGCGCTCACCCACATGGAGTGGTTCCTCTGCGAGGACGGCGCGATGCTGGTCAACGAGGTCGGCGCGCGGCCCCCCGGCGTCCACATCATGCCGCTGATGGGCCTCACCCACGGAGGGGTGGACATGATCTCCGCCTGGGCCGAGCTGATCGCGTTCGATCGCTTCACCCCGCGCGCGCGCACCTGCGCGGGAGGCGCCGCCTTCTTCCGGGGGCAGGGCCGCGGAGATCGGATCGTCAGCGTCGAGGGGGTGGAGAAGGCGATCGAGCTGGCGGGCGGCGCGCTGGTCGAGCTGCGCGCGCCGAAGGTCGGCCAGCCGCGCGCTTCCGGCTACGAGGGCGAGGGGTGGGCGACGGTGAAGCACCCGACCACCGAGGGCGCGAAGCAGGCGCTGCTGTCGCTCGTTCAGAACGTGCAGGTGCGGTACGGCTGACCGGCCTACTTGACGAAGACCCGGCACTGCACGTCGGTCACATACGGCACCAGCGTCGCCGCGCACGACCGGGCGTACCCCGCATCTCCCAGCGTCGACATCCCGAGCAGCCCGCACTCGTAGTCGAGCGCCCCCTTGGCCACGCACGCGCCGCCGTCGTAGCCGGGGAAGGCCTCCTCGAGCAGGCGGGGCAGGGTGGTGGTGACGACGACCTCGTCGCAGAAGCTCTTCTCTTCGAACGGCTGGGCCGGCTTGGCCGAGAGCTTGGTGAGGTCGCAGCCACAGGCGACGCACGCGCCCAGCGTCGGGTACACGCCCGGGGTGGTGATCGGGTAGAGGACGCACTCGCCGCGACAGACCTTGCCCAGCTGGACGTAGCCGGTGAGCGCCGCGCACTTGCCGACCCCGCCGCCGTCCCAGACCCCGCAGCTGCCCGCGTCTGGCTCGACGCCCGCGTCCTTCCGGCCGGCGTCCACCCCCCCATCGCGGCCGCCACCGTCGCGCAGCCCGCCGTCGGGCAGCCGGCTGCAGCGAATGCCGACGCACTCCTCGACCGGGACGAAGCAGTTGCAGCCCGAGAGGGCGAAGGCGCACAGCAGCAGCAGGAAGCGATCCGTCATGGGTCGACCAGTTCGTACACCGGCTGGGGCGCCGTCACACCTTTCAGCTCGAAGGTTCCGACCGAGCGGGTGGGCAGCGGCAGCACCGCGGCGAGCTCCTGGCTCACCAGCAGGAACTTCCCCAGCTTGCCGGTCAGCCCTTCGATGCGCGAGGCGAGGTTCACCGAGGCGCCGATCGCGGTGAAGTCCAGCCGGTTGGAGCCGCCGATGTTTCCGTAGGCGACCTCGCCGATGTGGAGCGAGACCCCGAAGGTGATCGGCGCTGCACCTCGCGCCGCGCGCTTCTCGTTGAGCTTCACCAGCAGGGCGTTCGCGTCGCGGGACGCCCTGGCCGCCGAGAGCGCCGCCGCGGCCGCGTCGCGCTTTTCGTCGATGGCGAAGATGGCGAGCATCCCGTCGCCCATGAACTTCAGCACCTCGCCCTGGTTGGTCTCGATGCTCG
>JAGSPQ010000232.1 GCA_018262385.1 Myxococcaceae bacterium
GGCGGCCCTGACCGTCGGACACCGCGCCCGGCCGGCCCCACGGACTGCCCGAGGGAGGCGGCTGCGCCGGCGGCGACTGCGGCTGACCAGGAGACGGCGGGCGGCCCTGCGCATCGGACCCGCCCGAGTGACCGAACGGATTGCCCGAGGGAGGAGGAGGCGGCGGCGGCTGGGCGTTGCGGTCGTTGCGCCCCTGCGGGGTCGGCCCGAGCGGCTCGAAGAAGCCACCCCGGCTCGGCGGCGGCTGCGCCGGCGGCGAAGGCGGAAGCTGGCGATCCATCGGCGGAACGTAGGCGGTGCCCGAGGGCGGAGGCGGGGGAGGCGGATTGAAGGCGGTGCCGGTGGGAGGCTGCCCGCGCGGCGGGGAATCGAAGAAGCCTCCCCCTGCGTTGTTTCGCCCCGGAGGATTCGAGTTCCCCGGACCATTGATGTTGCCCGGCGGAGGAACGTAGGCATTGCCCGAAGGCGGCCGGGGATTCCCGTTCGAGCCCGGACCCCAGGCGTTGCCCGACGGCGGCTGCGGCTGTCCGTTCGGCGGGTTCACCGCAGTCGCGTCGTGCTGCGGAGGATTGCCGTAGTCGGGCGAGCGGTAGCCCTGAGGCGCGCGGTAGCGGCCGCGCGGCGGGCGGTAGCTGGACGGCGGCACGTAGCCGTAGGGCGGCGCGTAGTAGGCGATTCCCGACGGCGGCTCCGGATAGGTGCCCGGCAGCCCGGTCGCGTCCCAGTACCGGTACCCGTCGTAGTAGACGTAAACCTCGCGCCACTCGTCCCAGTAGTAGGTGTTCCCGCAGGGGTAGTTCGGATCGCAGCGGACCGTCACCGTCTCGTAGACCGGGGTCCGGACATACTCATAGCTGCGAACCCTGCAGCCGCTCAGCGCCAGCACAGCGGTGATTCCAGCGAGGAAAGCTTTCGAGCTCATGTTTCGTCCTTTGCCGGGAAGCATCGCTGGATCAGACGCAGCCGGGCTGAAGATCTTCAATTCTCACGCCGCAACGCGCTATTTCGAAATCTCCTAGATGTCAGGAGGCAGCGCCAGCCCCCGGGCGATGTCGGAGAACTCCAGCGCATGTCGCACCATCGCGCCCGCGATGTCCTTGCCGGTGGTCTGCTCGAGCCCCTCGAACCCCGGGCTGGAGTTGAGCTCCATCACCTTCGGGCCTTCTTTCGACTCCAGCATGTCGACGCCGCAGATCCCCAGGCCCACCGTCTGCGCCGCCCGCACCGCCACCTCGGCGTACTCGGCGGGGAGCTTGATCGGCTTGCCCTCGCCGCCCCGGTGGATGTTGCTGCGAAACTCGCCCTTGCGCGCCTTGCGCCGCATCGCCCCCACCACCTTGTTGCCCACCACCAGCGCGCGCACGTCGCGGCCCTTCGCCTCGGCGATGAACTCCTGGATGAAGATCTCCTGCCCCAGCTCCCAGAAGGTCTCGAAGATCGTCGCCACCTCTTTCATCGTGGTGGCGATCATCACCCCCACCCCCTGGGTCCCCCGCAGCAGCTTGATGATCGCCGGCAGCCCGCCGACCTCTTCCACCAGCCGCTGGATGTTGGTGCCGTCGCGCGCCATCACCGTCCGGGGAATCGCGATCCCCGCCCCGGAGAGCAGCTGAAGGCAGTTGAGCTTGTCGCGGCTGCGCGAGATCGACGGCGCGGTGTTCACCACCGGGATCCCCATCGTCGTCAGGTGCCCCACCACCGCCACTCCGTACTGGGTGATCGACGCGCCGATGCGCGGCAGCACCACCCGCAGTCCGGTCAACTCGGCGTTGCGGTAGAGCATCCGCGGCTCGGGCCCCAGCACCATCGAGCAGCGCAGGGTGTCGACCACCAGCGGCCGCTGTCCTTCGGCCTTGATCGCCGCCACCAGCCGCGAAGTCGAGTACAGCCCACGCTTGCGCGAGAGAATGCAGACCCGGCCCCGGGACGGCGGAAGCGATTTCTTGCGCGCTGGGCCCGTCGACATGCGCGACAAGTCTTAAGGCGAATCGGTATGGTCTGTCGCCGACTTCGAACATGTCCAATCTCCCCAAGGAAAACCCGCAAGACGAGATCATGACCAGCCCGGGCGAGGCGACGTATCTCGACCCGTTCGAAGAGGCGCACATCACCGCGACTCACACGCTGGTGGTCGAGAACCGCACCACGCTGAAGGTCCGCAAGTGCCGCCTCACCGTCAGCGCCGGGCCGGATCAGACCAAAGAGCTGGTGAGCGACAAAGAGCGGATCCGAATCGGCGCCCACTCGAGCAACGACCTGGTGCTCGCCGAAGATCGCACCGCCAGCCGCCACCACTTCGAGATCCAGTACACCGAGCGGGGCTACCTGCTGGTGGATCTCAACTCCACCAACGGCACCTTCCTCGACGGCCGGCGGATCGAGCGCGCCTACCTCTCGCCCGGCTCGCAGATGCGCGCGGGCAGCTCGACGCTCACCTTCTCGCCGATCGACGAAGAGGTCACCGTCGAGCCCGACCGCGACGGCCAGCTGGGCGGAATGATCGGCCAGTCGGTGAAGATGCGGCAGATCTTCGGCCTGATCAAAAAGATCGCCCCGATGGACGTCTCGGTCGTCATCCAGGGCGAGACCGGCACCGGCAAAGAGCTGGTCGCCCGCGCGATTCACGAAAATTCGTCGCGGAAGAAGGGGCCGATGGTGGTCCTCGACTGCGGCGCGATTCCGCCCAACCTGATCGAGAGCGAGCTGTTCGGCCACGAGAAGGGCGCCTTCACCGGCGCGATCAACTCGCGGCCCGGCGCCTTCGAGCGCGCCAACGGCGGCACCATCTTCCTCGACGAGCTCGGCGAGCTGCGGCTGGACCTGCAGCCGAAGCTGCTGCGGGTGCTGGAGAACCGCGAGGTGCGGCGGGTCGGCGGCAACGAGGTGCTGGAAGTCGACGTGCGGTTGATCGCCGCCACCAACCGGGACCTGGTCAAGGAAATCCAGGCCGGGAACTTCCGCGAAGACCTCTACTTCCGACTCTCGGTGATCGGCATCCAGCTGCCGCCGCTGCGCCAGCGGCGGGACGACATTCCCCACATCCTGCGCAAGGAACTGGCCGACCCGGAGATCATCGCCAAGCACGGCCGCAAGCACTTCTCGCCCGGCGCGCTCAGTGTGCTGATGGCCTACCCCTGGCCCGGCAACATCCGCGAGCTGATGAACGTGCTCAGCCACGTGCTGACCTTCACCGACGGCGACGAGATCGAAGCCAGCCACCTGCCGGCCCGCGTCCAGGGGCAGCAGAAAGAGCAGCCGCTCCCGTTCAACGAGCACCTGAGCTTCAAGGACGCCAAGGAACAGCTGCTCGAGAACTTCGAGCGGGAGTACATCACCCAGGTCCTGCGGCGCTGCGACGGCAACATCAGCCGCGCCGCCCGCGAGAGCGGTTTGCACCGTAAGAGCATCGAGCGGCTGGTCAAGAAATACACCCTCGACACCCGCTCGATGAAGGTGAAGTAGCGCAGATGTAGTCTTCGGCCCCGGCCGATTACGTCCAGAGATCCGATGTGTTGGGCCGAAGCACCGGCGCATCATGCCGCTTGCTCATGGGCCTCTCACCGCGCACCCGCACTCGTGATTCAGGACAAGCCGCCGTCGAAGCGGCGCTCACGATGCCGCTGATGTTGTTCATCCTCCTCGGGACGCTGCAGCTGTTCATGATGATGCACGCCCGCATCCTCACCCAGCTCGCCGCCTTCCAGGTCACCCGCGCCGGCAGCCTCACCCACGCCAACTGCCCGCGCATGCTCCACGCCGGCATCCTCCAGGTGCTGCCGTCGATCGAGCCGTTCGCGAAGCCGACCGGCGCGTCGATCGCCGCCAACCTCGCCAACGCCTTCGACCGCTACAAGAACAACACCTACAACGGCCGGAACATCAACGTCGGCGCGGGCAAGTCGGTCGCCCTCAACGGGGCCGGCGGCACCGGCGCGCTGATGTGGATCATCCGCAACTTCGGAGGCCGCGGCGCGGCCGGCAACGACGACAACTTCGATCAGAGCGTCGGCCCGATGCGGCTGGAGACCCAGGTCGTCTTCTGGTTCCCGATGCGGGTGCCGTTCGCCAACTGGGTCATCGCCCGAACCATGCTCGCCCACTACAACATGCAGGCGTACTCGAATCAGAACCCGCTGATGATTCGCCAGAAGGCCAACTGGACCGGCCCCGGCGCGACGCTCTCCGCGGAGATGCGCAGCGAGATCCAGGGCCGGCTGCTCGCCGGGGAGTACGTCTTCCCGATCGTCGCCAGCTACACGATGCGAATGATGACGCCGCTCAAGGCGATCAACCTCGTCCCCAAGAACTGCGCTCTGACCCCGAACTCTCTATGAACACTCTCCCCACCGCTCCGCGTCCGCTTCGCCGTGGTCAGGCGCTCGTCCTCTCCGCTCTGGGGATGGTGTTGCTGGTGTTGATGGTCACGATGACGCTGTCGTTCGGCACCAAGGCCAAGCAGAAGATGGAGGTGCAGGTCGTCGCCGACCAGGCCGCCTACTCGACCTCGGTCGCCACCGCCCGCACCTACAACGTCCTCTCGATGGTCAACCGGGTGATGATCGCGCACATGACCGCGATGCTCGGGATCCAGAGCGCGATCAGCTTCGCCACCAACTGGTTCGTGATGGTGCAGGCGTTTTTCCTCTACTACACGCTCGAGATTCTCAACCAGCTCACCTGCTGCAACTGGGGCTGCGCCTTCTACGGCTGCGTCACCGCGCTCTACGTATTGCTGACGCGGTGGATCCCGACCTTGAGAGAGCTGATGACGTTGATAGGCAGGTTCCCAAGGGCGGACCAGGCAGCCGCCCAGCAGGCGATGAACACCAGTCTGGCCTGCAACCTGATGTTCGCCGGCCAGGGGCTGACCGTCAGCATGCAGCTGTGGAACGCGCTCAAGGGCCAGAAGACCGCCGACCGGGTGATGAACAAGGCCAAGGGCGGAGTGGCGGACTGGAGCGTGCCCAGCGGCGCCGCCGACGTGACCACCCGGGAGGCCGGCTTCATCGCGGGGATGGGACCGATCGGGGTCGCGTTCGGAGTCGGAGCGATCAACGAGTCCAACCTGATCTTGATGGATCGCCACGCCGTAGTCGCCTCGATGGCCAGCCGCGGCCACTTCTTCACCACCAACCGGTCGACCTGGTTCTTCCCCAACGGGGTGAGAACGATGATGCAGGCGGCGCTGGGGCGCATCGGCGCGCGAAACGACATCACCAACGGCGGCTGGCAGCACATGGGCAAGGGGTACTTCGGCGACTTCTTCCACAGCGACTCGTTCTTGCCGACCACCAGCCGGTTCGCGCTCGCCGACGATCACGGCTTCGGGATCATTCGCCGCACCGGCCCCGCCGCGCGCCGGCCGCTCACCTGGCCGCTGGTCACCTTCGTCACCGTGATGTCGAACAACTCGACCGGCTTCCACATCGGCCTGGCGACGATCGGCGTCTGGATGGACGCGCTCCACACCGTGCCGGCGATCTGCCTGCTCAACTGCCCGAGCGCCTGGACCAACTTCGCCGACTACAGCCCCTGGCTGGTCGCCGACTGGCGCGACAACTTCGCCCAGCCCAAGGCGCCGACCACCGTCTTCAAGGACGCCCAGGCCTCGACGCCTGATCCGTACAACCTGCTGTTCAACCTGCGCTTCACTCCCGCCGGCTCGAGCACCGGGGGCCTGGACATGAAGCACGGCGCCGGGCCGGGCGGTGGCGGGGTGATGGTGCGCGACGGCGCCAGCGGAATGGCCAACATCTCGCGGCAGGTCGGCTACTCGACCGGCATCACCTACTACCACCGCGCCGGTCACTGGAAAGAGCCGCCCAACCTCTTCAACGCCTTCTGGCGCGCCGGCATCACCCGCGCGGACATCGATCGCGCCGCGACCGCCACCTCGATCGTCGGCGTTCCGCTCACCCCCGACAACAGCCACGACATCGAGGACACCCTGCGCCAGGCCGGCGCCGGCTGGGCGGCCAGCGCGTACTGCGAGCTCTACCGGAAGGGCTACCAGGGGATTGCACAATGCCCGTGAGAAAATCCAATCCCCGCGGGCAGGCGATCGTCGAGTCGGTGCTCGGGATCCTGGTCTTCATCTCGGTGCTGATGTTCGGCCTCCACTTCGCCGACGTCACCTTCACCCAGATGAAGGTCACCGAGGCCGCGCAGTCGGCGGTCTGGGACTCGACCGCCGGCCAGATGCACATCCTGCCGGACATCGCCGGCAACCTGTTCGGTAACTTCAA
>JAGSPQ010000233.1 GCA_018262385.1 Myxococcaceae bacterium
GCCCGAGGTGTAGAGCCAGACCGCGGTGTCGTCCTTGTGGGTGTCGGCGAAGGTCGGGTCGGGGGTGGCGCGCTGCAGCTCGGCGTCGTAGTCGAGCTCGCCGCCACTGCCGCCGCCGACCACCAGCACGTGCTGCAGGTGGGCGCACTGGGCGCGCACCTCTGCCAGGGCGGGGAGGGTGCTGGCGTCGCAGACGAGGATCTTCGCCCGGGTATAGTCGAGGTAGTAGCGGACCTCGTCGGCCTTGAGGTCGGGGTTGACCGCGCTGACCACTCCGCCGGCCTTCACCGCGGCGAACCAGGCGGAGGCGAACGGGGAGCATCAGCAGCACCCGCTGCTCCTGCTGCAAGCCGAGCTTCCGGTAGACGGCGGTCGCGCGATCGGTGAGCTCGACCAGGCCGCCGTAGGTGATCGTCTGGTCGCCGAAGTACAGCGCGGGCCGCGACGGGTGCGCGCGCGCCTGGGCGTAGAGGAAGAACTCGGTGAGGTTGAGGCGCTCGGGGAGCGCGAACGGATCGAGGCTCATGCGGCACCTTTTTTCGTGGCGCGCAGGAAGACCAGCGCGCCGATCGCGACCAACACCAGGCCGAAGGAAGAGAGAAACAGCAGGCGCGACAGCTCGGTCGCGATCTCGCCCTCGAGCAGGCAGTCTTCCGCGGAGGTGCCCGGAGCGCAGTCGGAGGTCGCCAGCAGCGCCCCCTTCACCCCGAGGTAGATCGCGCCGAGCAGCAGTCCAGCTGCGAGGCCGAGCGCGACGGGCTGGAGGAGGGCAGGGCGGGGGGGCGACATCCGGCGTTCGTATATCAAGCCGACGCGTTAACCTTCAGCCCATGAAGATCCTCTACGGCGTCGTCGGTGAGGGCATGGGGCACGCGACCCGGTCGACGGTGTTGCTCGAGCACCTGAGGAAGAAGCACGACGTGCACATCGTCGTCTCCGGCCGCGCGAAGGAGTTCCTCGCCAAGCGGTTCGAGAACGTCCACAACATCTGGGGCTTCACCATCAACTACGAGGGCAACTCGGTCAGCAAGTGGAACACCCTGCTCCAGAACCTGAAGGGCGCGGTGACCGGCTGGCCGCAGAACATCCGCAAGTACTTCGAGCTGGTCGAGACGTTCCAGCCGGACGTGGTGATCAGCGACTTCGAGACGTTCAGCTACCTGTTCGCGCGCAATCACCTGATCCCGGTGATCAGCGTCGACAACATGCAGATCATCAACCGCTGCAAGCACGACCCGGGGCTGATCGCCGGCCACGAGGACGCGTTCGAGCTGACCCGCGGGATCGTGAAGTCGAAGCTGCCCGGCGCGTTCCACTACCTGATCACCACTTTCTTCTACCCCCCGGTGCGCAAGGAGCGGACGACGCTGCTGCCGTCGATTCTTCGCCCCGAGATCCTGAAGGCGAAGAGCGAGCCGGGCGAGCACCTGCTGGTCTACCAGACGAGCACCACCAACACCGCGCTGCTCGACGGGCTGAAGGCGGGCGGGTTGCCGTGCCGGATCTACGGGATGCGGCGGGATCTGAAGGAGCCGCTGGTCGACGGCAACCTGACCTTCAAGCCGTTCTCGGAAGCGGGGTTCATCGAGGATCTGCGCACCGCGCGGGCGGTGGTCGCCGGCGGCGGCTTCACCCTGATGAGCGAGGCGGTCTACCTCCACAAGCCGCTGCTCACCGTGCCGGTGGTGGGCCAGTTCGAGCAGGAGATCAACGCGCTCTACCTCGAGCAGCTCGGCTACGGGATGTACGCGAAGGCGCTCGATCGCCCGGTGCTGGACGAGTTCCTTACCCGGGTGCCGAAGTGCGCCGAGGCGCTCAAGGCCTACGAGCAGGACGGGAACGTGAAGATGATCGCCGCGCTCGAGGAGCAGCTGGAGCGGGCGTACGAGCGCAAGGGGAAGTGGTCGGAAGACACCCACTCCTGAGCGGGGCTCACCCCTGGAGCAGGTGCCGCGCGATCACCAGCCGCTGCACCTCGCTGGCGCCCTCGTAGATCCGCAAGGCTCGGACGTCGCGGTACAGCCGCTCGATCGGCGCGCCCTTCACCACCCCGTTCCCCCCGTGGATCTGCAGGCAGCGATCGACGATTCGCTGGGCGGCCTCGGTGGCGAACAGCTTGCCGACCGCCGCCTCGTAGGTGACCCGCGCCTGGCCGCCGTCCTTGGTCGCCGCCGCCAGGTGCACCAGCAGCCGCGAGGCCTCGAGCTCGACCGCCGAGTCCGCCAGCAGCGCCTGCACCGCGGGCAGCTCGCAGAGCGGAGCCCCGAACTGCCGGCGCGACTTCGCGTAGCCGATCGCCTCGTCGAGCGCGCGCCGCGCCATCCCCACCGCCGCCGCGCCCACCGTGCTGCGAAAGACGTCGAGGGTCGACAGCGCCAGCTTCATCCCCGAGCCCGGCTCGCCGACGCACGCCTCGGGCCCGACCCGGCAGCCGCTGAAGGCCAGCTCGCCGATCGGGTGGTCGCCCAGCAGCTCCATCTTGGTGAACGAGAACCCCGGCGCCTTCGCCGGCACCAGGAAGGCCGACAGGCCGCGCGGCCCCTCGCCGGTGCGCGCGAATACCGTGTAGTGGGTCGCCACCCCGGCGTTGGAGATGAACCGCTTGCGCCCGTCGAGCACCCAGCCGGTTCCCTCTTGGCGGGCCGTCGTCGAGATCGCCGCCACGTCGCTGCCCGCCTCGGGCTCGGTGAGCGCGAAGGCGAACAGCGCGCTGCCGTCGGCGACCTTCGGCAGCAGCAGCGCCTTCTGCTCGGCGGATCCGGCCAGCAGCACCGGGTGGCTGCCCAGCCCCTGCACCGCGAACACCGAGTCGGCCGCCGCGTTGCGGTAGGCCAGCTCCTCGCGCAGCACGCAGAGGCTCCGCACGTCGACGTTCGGCAGCTTCCCGCCGAACTGGGCCGGCACCAGGTACGGGTAGTAGCCGAGCCCCGCCACCTTGCAGGCCAGCGTCGGGTCGTCGATCGGCGCGCCCGGCTCCATCTTCTCGAACGCCGCCCGCGCCTCGAGCGCCAGCGCGTGGTGCGCTTCGGTCAGCAGCGAGGGCTTCATCGGCCGGTGAACCGGGCCGGGCGCTTGGCCACGAACGCCTCGTACGCCTCCCGGAAGTCCTTCGTCTGCATGCAGACCGCCTGCGCGCGGGCCTCGTTGTCGAGGGCGCCGTTGAGGTCCGAGTTGAGCTCGGCGTTGAGCAGCTCCTTCGTCATCCCCAGCGCGAAGCTGGGGCCGTCGGCCAGGCGCATCGCCCAGACCATCGCCTCTTCGAACACCTTCTCCGGAGCGACCACCTTGTTGAACAGCCCGTACCGCTCGGCCGTCGCCGCGTCGATCGCGTCGCCGAAGTAGAGCAGTTCGGTGGCGCGCGAGAGCCCGACGATCTTCGGCAGCAGGTAGGCGGCCCCCATGTCGGCCCCGGCCAGCCCGACCTTCACGAAGAGGAAGGCGATCTTCGCCTTCTCGCTCGCCACGCGCAGATCCGCCGCCAGCGCGATCACCGAGCCGGCGCCGGCCGCGGTGCCGTTGAGCGCGGCGATGATCGGCTTGCGCAGCGCGCGCATGTTCTTGATCAGATCGCAGGTCATGCGGGTGAACTCGACCAGCCCCGGCATGTCGCGCGAGAACAGCTCGCCGATGATGCTGTTGACGTCGCCGCCCGAGCAGAACCCCTTGCCCTCGCCGGTGATCACCACCGACTTGACCTTGGGCTCGCGCTCGAGGGCGAAGAACAGGTCGGTCAGCTCGCGGTAGACGTCGAACGTCAGCGCGTTGAGCATCTCCGGGCGGGTGAAGGTGATGACTCCGACGGATCCTTGAACTTCGAAACGGAACGAGGTGGGCGCTTGCATGGGGCGCGCGATACCACCCGACGGCGCGGCTTTACAGCACCGCGGTCGCTTCGATCTCGAGCTTGGCGTCCTCTTCCACCAGCCCGGCGACCTGCATCAGCGCCATCGCCGGGAAGCGCTTGCCCATGTGCTGGCGCCAGGCCTCGCCGACCTCCTTCAGCGAGATCAGGTACTCGCGCTTGTCGGTGACGTAGACGGTGAGCCGCACGATGTGCTCGGGCCCGCCGCCGGCGGCCTTCACCACCGCCACCACGTTGCTCAGCGCCTGGCCGAACTGCCCGGCGAAGGTGGGTGGAAACTTCGGGGTCGCCGAGGTCGGATCCCAGCCCACCTGGCCGGCGACGAACACCATCCGGCCTTCGGCCACCATCCCGTTGCTGTAGCCAATCGGCCGGGCCCAGCCCTCGGGCTGCACCGCGTGCGGCAGTTGTTTGGAGCTCAAAGGGTTTCTCCTCCGTCGACCAGGTACGCGGCTCCAGTCACCGCGCGCGCGCCCTCGGCGGCGGCGAGGAACCACACCACGTCCGCCACTTCGTCGGGCGTCACGAACCGCCCCTGCGGATTCATCTTCTGCAGCGCCTCGCGCGCTTCGTCGGTCTTCCGCCCCGAGGCCTTGACGATGTTGTCGACCGAGGCGCTGAGCATGTCGGTGTCCGTCCAGCCCGGGCAGACCGCGTTGACGGTCACGTTCTTCGCCGCGAACTCCAGCGCCAGCGCGCGCGTCATCCCGAGCAGGGCGTGCTTCGAGGCGCAGTAGCCGGAGGTGTAGCGAAAGCCCTTGAGCGCCGCGGTGGAGGCGATGTTCACCACCCGGCCCCCGCCCGCCTTCGCCATCGCCGGCATCAGCTGCTGGCACAGCAGGAACGGAGCGGTGAAGTTGATCGCCATCATCCGCGCCAGGTCGGCCGAGGCGGTCTTCGCCAGCGGGGCGGAGAGCGAGATCCCGGCGTTGTTCACCAGCACCTTCAGCGCAGGCGCTTCCCGGCTCAACCGGGCGGCGGCCTCGAGCACGCTCCGCTCGTCTGCCGCGTCGAAGGCGACCGGGTGCAGAATTCCGTTGCCGGTGCTCTCGAGCTGCAGCGACTGCGGCGCGCGCACCAACCCCCACACTTCCCAGCCTTCGCGGAGAAAGCGGGAGGCGATCGCGCGCCCGATTCCCCGGTTTGCACCGGTAACCGCGACCTGCCGGGAGGGGGAACGCTGTTCGGTCATAGGGTTCATCTTCGCGCAGGCAGAATGCCGAAGTAGGCTGCGCAGCCTATGTCAGGACTGAAGCGGTGGGCGGGGGTGATGTTGCTGGTCCTGGCTACTGCTGCTTCGGCCCAGACCGCGCAGGACAACCTGAAGAAGGCGCGGACGTTGATCGGGCAGAACAAGTTCGCGCCCGGCCTGAAGCTGGTGGAGAAGGCGACCGCCGAAGCGGGGAACGATCTGGAGACCACCCTCGAGTTGCTCGAGCTGCAGGGGGTCGCCAATGCGGGGCTGAAGCGGCCCGGGCCGGCGAAGGTCGCGTTCCAGAAGCTGCTCAGCCTGTTTCCGATGTGGACCTTGAAGCGGAAGGGGCCGCCCGCGGCGGTGAAGGCGTTCGCCGAGGCGAAGGCCAGCGCCGAGCCGCTGGCGATTCTTCCCGCCACGCCTGACATGAGCACCGGGAAGATCAGCGAGATCGCGCTCGAGCTGAAGTCCGACCCGCACAAGCTCGCGAAGACGGTCATCTTCAACTACCGGGTCGGGGGCGGGAAGTGGAAGGTCCGCGCGGTGCCCGCTGCCAGCGGGCGGGTGGTGGCGAAGGTCGACGCGGCCGACAAGGTCGAGTGGTACGCCACCGTCCTCGGAGCGAACGACGCGGAGATGATGCGGATCCGCAACGTCGACTCGCCGATCACCCACACCTACCAGGCGCCGGTGCGGCAGGCGGCCCCGGCCCCGGCTCCGGCTGCGGCTGCGGCTGCGGATCCGGTCGCTGCGGACGCTCCGGCCGATGCGCCGCGCCGAACGGAGGAGCCGCGGCTGACGCCCACCGACCGGCCGTCCGACATCGAGCTGGTCGAGCGCGGACGCAGGCGGGCGGGGTGGGTGCTGCCGATCTCGCTGACGATGATGGTCGCCGGGGCCGGCGCCGGCGGGGTGGGGACCTACTTCGGGCTGCAGTCGTCCAATGCGCGGCGCCAGTTCGCGACCGCCACCGGAGCGTCCTCCGGGATCGTGGTCGGGCTCACTCGCCAGCAGGCGCTGGAGCTCGACAGCCAGGCGAAGAACGGCGGAACGATCGCCAACACGTTGTGGATCTCTGCCGGAGCGCTCGTCCTTACCGGGCTCGCGGTGGCGATCTTCGGGCCTGACGAGGCGGTGCAATGACTTTGCGGCTTGGGGCGCTGACCCTCTGTTTCGTCGTAGTCGCTGGCGCGTGCACCTGCGATCCACTGCCGGTCGACGACCACAAGTACGCTTGCCTCAGCAACGCGGACTGCGGTGACCTCTTGTGCATCAATGGAGTCTGCGGCGGCGCCGACCTCCCCGACGGAGGGAAAGATGGCGGGTTCGACGCAGGCGTCGATGCGGGGGTGGATGCCGGAACTGACGCGGGAGACGAC
>JAGSPQ010000234.1 GCA_018262385.1 Myxococcaceae bacterium
CTTCTTCCCGTTGACCTGGAAGTCGGTGGTGCCGCCCAGCTGGTACCGGCTGCCGTCGAACATGATGTGCAGCGCCGAGTCGGGCACCGTGGTGTCCTCGAGCTGGACGTCGTTGTCGCCGCTGCGACCGATGCTGGTGATCCGCTTGAGCAGATTGACGGTGCGGATTTTTCCGTCGGGGGTGCGGACGGTGAGACTGGCCATGACAACTCCTTAGAAACGCAGACTGACTCCGGCGCCGAGGCCGCCAGAGGTTGGAAACAGGAAGACTTTGGGGGCTTCGGGCTTAGGCGGGGTGGCCGGCGCAGGCGCGTCGAGCCGCCGGGTCTCGACGGTGACCACCTCGTCCTTGTGCCGCCACAGCGCCTCCGCCGCGCCGATCGCGATCAGCGAATAGAAGGCGATTCCGCTGGCGACCTTGGCGATCCCCCACGCGTCGCGCGAGTTCTTCAGGTCCGGAGGGATCCGCCGCACCGTCACCGTGAAGATCCCGTCGTCGGGGTAGATCCGGTAGGGAACCTCGATCGTCTGGATGACGAACATCCGGTCGATCACGAGGTACGAGATGATGTTCAGCAGCCCGGCCGCCCCCTCGAGCGAGGCGAACAGCACCCCCAGCCCGGTGCGCCCCTGCTGAAACTGGCCCGCTCCGAAGGGCACGAAGTTCACCAGCAGCGATCGCTTCTCCACCGTCCGCACCGTCACTTCCCGGGCCTGCTCCTCGAGCCGGCGGCGCGCCTCTTCCGCCAGCAGCCGGGCCTTCTCGCGCTCGGCCGCTTCCCGGCGCAGCTGCTCCTCGCGCAGCGCGAGCTGCTGGCGAATCAGGTTCAGGCTGTCGGCGTTCTTCCGCTTCACCTCCTCGAACAGCCGAATCGCCGGAGGAGGGTAGGCGAACGGATCGAGCACATAGTCGGGGTTGAGCTGGAGCAGCGAATAGAAGTGCTTCTCGGCCGCGGGGGCCTCGCCGAGGTTGAAGGCCGACAGGCCGGCGTACTTGTGCAGCTCGACCCGCTGCGCCTCGTTGAAGTTCGCCACCTCCATCGCGTTGCGCGCGCGGGTCAGCGCCTCGCGGTAGTTGCCGACGTTGAAGTTCTGGCGAACGATCTCCAGCTCGCGATCGGGCACGATCGCCTGCGCCGCGGCGGTGATCGACAGCAGCAGGCTGAGCAGCGCGGCCGCCCGGGTCATCGCGCCTTCCGGTCGATGACCTGCGCCTTGCCCGCGATGATCGGCAGCGTGTCGCCCTGCAGCAGCTGCCCGTCCTGGGTGACCTCGTAGGTGACCAGGTGCCGCTGCTGCGCCGAGCCTTCCGGCGGCGTCTCGATCCGGAACGGCCTGGCCCGCGCCTGGCCCACCGTGCGCTGCTCGGCCCCGATCCGCACCGTCGCGTCGTCCGGGAACCCCTCGAAGGTCACCAGCGACGGCTTGAGCGGAGGGTTGACCCAGATCTCGTTCGACCGCCCCGGCTGCACCTCGAGCTGGGTCGAACGGCCGGCCGGCTCGCAGTGCTCTTCGCAGCTGACGGTGAAGGTGTGCCGGCCCGCCGGCAGGTTGAGCTCGAACAAGGTCAGCTGGTCGCGGGTGCGCGCCGCGCCGTCCACCGAGAGGTAGCCAAAGGGCCGGACCTTGACCGTCACCTTCACCAGCTCCTGGGCCGCGGGCAGCAGCGGCTTCTTCGGGTCGACGGGCTTGACCCCCACCGGCTTGATCGGCTCGAGGCCCTTCGGATCGATCACCACCCGCGGTGGGTCCACCGGAACCGGCAGCTCGACCTTCACCGGCGGCGGAGGAGGGAACACCGAGGCCGCCAGCACCACGTCGGTCGGCAGGCGCACCAGCGGCGGGTGGAAGTCCTGCACCTCGCGCGCGACCGCCACCCCCTTCCACACTCCCATCGCGACCACGAAGGCGGTCCCGGCCGCGAAGGCCCCCCGCATCAGCCGGCCCTGCCGCTGCGCCTTCGCCTTCGACGCCTTCAGCTGGGTCAGCAGCCCGAGCGCGAGGGTGTTGCCCGGGTCGAGGGCGAGCACGTGGTTCAGCGACGCCAGCGCCTTCGCCGAGCGCTTGTCGGCAATCAGCTGCTCGCTGCGCTTGAGCAGCGCCGTCGTCATCCGCGGGGTCAGCTCTTTGCGGTACTGCCCGGGGTTGGAGAAGAACCGCGGCAGCTCCTCGTGCACCCGGGTCAGGCCCAGATCGGCCAGGTAGGTGGCGAGCTTGTCCTTGAGCTTCCCCGCGTTGGTCAGCCGCTGGCTGGGCTGCCGCACCAGGCACATCGCGATGATGTCGGCCAGCTCGTCGCTGACCGTCGGCACCACCTGGCGGGGATCCTCGTAGGCGCAGTCGAGGATCTTCTTCAGCGTCGCGGTGGTGTTGGCGGCGGTGAACGGCAGCCGGCCGGTGGCGAACATGTAGAGCATCGTGCCCAGCGAGAACACGTCGGCTTCCGGGCCCGCCTCTTCGCCTTCGATGATCTCGGGCGCCATGTGGGCGGGCGAGCCGACCAGCGCGCCGGTCATCGTCATCTTCTCGTCGCGGTCGAGGATCTTGGCGATCCCGAAGTCCATCAGCTTGAGCACTCCGTCGTCGCGGAGCATCACGTTCTCGGGCTTCAGGTCGCGGTGGATCACGCCGCTGTCGTGCGCGTGGCCGAGCGCCGAGGCGATCTCGTGCACCACCATCGCCGCCACCTCGGGCGGATCGAGCGACTCCTCGCTCAGGAACTGCCGCAGCGTCTTGCCCCGGATGTACTCGGTGACGATGTACGCGTCCTGATCGTCGGCGCCGGCGAAGTCGAACACCTCGAGGATGTTCGGGTGGTGCAGCCGGGCCACCGCCTTCGCCTCGCGCGCCAACCGCTTGCGCGACTCGTCCCGGCCGGCCAGGTGCGGGTGCAGCACCTTCACCGCCACCTCGCGGTCGAGCGCGGTGTCGAGGCCCTTGTAGACCACGCTCATGCCGCCCTGGCCCAGCTGCTCCAGGATCCGGTACCGACCAATCTGGCGGCCGACCAGGGACATTCAGTCGCCGAAGCTCCCGCCGCCCGTCAGCACTCCCAGTCGCATTCACTTCCCTCGCAGCGAGTCCAGAACACCAAGGCGCAGCCGTCACAGCGCCGGCCAAGGCTATGACATTGGCGTCGGGGAAAATAGCGCTTGAGTGACAGACCCGTCGGACTTTCTTCGAGGTCGGGTCGAGTCGTACCCGCGCTTCATCGGCGGCAGCGCTGGCGCTAATCCTGCGCGTCGATCCGTCCCGGGTTCAACGCTTGCGGCTGGCGATCCGATCGAGCAGCCCGCTCAGCAGCAGCTCGGGAGTCTTCGGCACCGCTGCCGGCGGCGGGCGGTGAGGCGCCTGCGCCTGGATCAGCCCGAACAGCTCGGCGAGCCGTTCTTTGAGCAGCTCGCTGTCGGGCCTGGCGGCGAGCGCCTTGCGGTAGAGGGCGATCGCCCCCGCATGGTCTCCGCGCGCGGCCAGCACCTCGGCCTCGTCCAGCGCAGAGGCCCCGGTGCGCGGCGCCGAGGGATCAGGGACGAACCGGCTCTTGGCCGAGGTCAGCTCCGAGGGCTGGAGGTTCTCTTTGAGGTTGGCCAGCTTCTCGGCCAGCGACTTGTCTCCAGGGAACGCGGCGGTCAGCTGCTGGAACAGCGCCAGCGCGGTCGACAGCTCGCCGCGCCGCATCGCGCGATCCCCCTTGGCCTCCAACGTGTCGCGTTCGTCTTCAGTCATCTAACCTTCGTCCGTGATGCTCAGTGCGCTGTTGGTGCTGCTGTTGACCGCCGAGGGCGAGGGGCCGGCTGTTCCCGCCGAAGGCCTCGGCGCCCCGCTCAAGCAGGGCGGCTTCACCCTCAAGCCTCCGCGCGGCTTCCGGATGGCGCGAATGGATCTGTTCACTGGAACCCGGGTGGGGGCGATCGCCACCGCGCCCAACGCCCAGAGGTGGCTGGCGGCGGCGCTGGTGGACTCGGACAGCGAAGAGGCGGCCTCGATGCTGATCGGCGTGGTGGAAGCGCCGTTCGCGGTCGGCCCCGGCGCGCGCGACGAGCTGTCGGCGGCGGCGGTGAACCACTTCACCCACGAGCTGGGGCTGAAGCTGGCGATGGAGCGCGCCGAGCTGGTCGCCGGCCCCGCGCCCCACGTGCGGGTGCTCGGCTCGGTGCGGCAGGGAAGCCAGCTGCGCAAGATCCTGATCGCCGCGTTCCCCGGCGAGGCGCGCCACCTGGTGGTCACCTTCACCGCGCCCAGCGGCCGGTTCGAGTCGCTGGAGCAGGTGTTCGGCGACAGCCTCGACAGCGTGCGCAGCGAGGCCCCCTCGGGCGCAGCGGGGCGAACCCTGGCCTGGGCCGCGCTGGCGCTGGTCGGCTCGCTGCTCGCCGCGTCGATCGGGCTGTGGCGGCGGCGGGCGATCACTCGACGGTGACGGTGGTGGTCCCCAGCACGGTGCCGGCGCGAACCACGCTGATCGTCCACTTGCCCTTCTTCGACATGTTCTGCGATCGCCAGGTGCGGGCGCGCATCTCCTGGTCGAGCTTGACGTCGATCGTGCTGCGCACCGTGCCCTCGTGGGAGAACTGGAGCACCACGTCGTCGTAGTTGGAGCCCTTGGGCAGGAACCAGGTCATCCAGCCGTGGACGTTGGTGTTCAGCTTCACCGGCCCCTTCACCTCTTCGATGCACTCGAACCGGGTCGGGCTGTCCTTCGCGCCGTCGACCTTCAGGCAGGCCTTCAGCTCGACCAGGGTCGGCCCGCGGTCCTTGCCGTTGAAGTAGTAGTCGAGCACCCGGCGCACCTCGTCCGCCGAAGGCGGGGGCTGGGCGGGCGCGGCGGTGCCGGCGTCCTGCGCGAGCGCAAAGGTTGCGAGCAAAATGACGGCGGCGGCGGTGAAGCGGTGCATGTTTCCCCCTCGTACCAAGTGAGTTGCGCGAGGGTAGCGGGGTAAGGGGGTTAATGCTACGAGCCCGCGACTTCATGCCGGCCGAGAACGCTCACATCCGCAATTTTTCGATCATCGCCCACATCGATCACGGCAAGTCGACGCTCGCCGATCGGCTGCTGGAGAAGACCGGCACCCTCCACGCCCGGGACAAGCAGGCCCAGTTCCTCGACAACATGGATCTCGAGCGCGAGCGCGGGATCACGATCAAGGCCCAGACGGTGCGGATGAACTACACCGCCAAAGACGGCCAGAAGTACATCTACAACCTGATCGACACCCCCGGTCACGTCGACTTCGCCTACGAGGTCAGCCGCTCGCTCGCCGCCTGCGAGGGCGCGCTGCTGGTGATCGACGCCACCCAGGGAGTCGAGGCGCAGACCCTGGCCAACGTCTACATGGCGGTCGAGCACGACCTGGCGATCATCCCGGTGATCAACAAGATCGACCTGCCCTCGGCCGACGTCGAGCGCACCCGGGCCGAGATCGAAGACGTGATCGGGATCAGCGGCAGCAACGCGGTGCCGGCCTCGGCGAAAGAGGGCACCGGGGTGATGGAGATCCTCGAGGCGGTCGCCACCCAGATCCCGCCTCCCCAGGGAGATCCGGCCGCGCCGCTCAAGGCGCTGGTGTTCGACAGCTGGTACGACAACTACCGCGGCGTGGTGATGCTGGTGCGGGTGTTCGAAGGGACGCTGTCGCTCAAGCAGCAGATCCGGCTGTGGCACAAGCAGAAGAAGTTCGAGGTGATGGAGCTGGGCGTCTTTGCTCCCTGGACCCAGCCGGTGAAGACGCTGATGGCGGGCGAGGTCGGGGTGCTGGTCGCCAACGTCAAGGAGCTGGCCGACGCGAAGGTCGGCGACACCATCACCGAGGACGAGCGGCCGTGCGCCGAGGCCTTCCCCGGGTTCAAGGAAGTCAAGCCGATGGTCTTCTCGGGGATCTTCCCGGTCGACGCGGCCGACTACGAGAACCTGCGCGACGCGCTCGCCAAGCTGCAGCTCAACGACTCGGCGTTCACCTACGAGCCCGAGAGCTCGACTGCGCTCGGCTTCGGCTACCGCTGCGGCTACCTCGGCCTGCTCCACATGGAGATCGTCCAGGAACGGCTGGAGCGCGAGTACAACCTGAACCTGATCACCACCGCTCCCTCGGTGGTCTACCGGGTCTTCCCGCACTCGGGCGAGTGGTTCGCGATCGACAACCCCGCGAAGATGCCGCCGGTTCAGAACATCGAGCACCTCGAGGAGCCCTTCCTCACCTGCAACATCCACGTCC
>JAGSPQ010000235.1 GCA_018262385.1 Myxococcaceae bacterium
GATCGCGTTCACCGCCGGCGTCCTGATCGCGGCGGCGGTGCTCTACGGCATCGGCGCGGGCGACCTCGCGTCCAGCCTGGGCGGCGGCGGCGACGTGATGGGCGTGCGGCTGCCCGATCGGCTCGAGCTGGGCCTGTTCCCCGGCTCGCTCAAGGGCGCCGCGCTCACCGCCTTCTCCACCGCCCTGCTCGGGGCGCTGCTGCCCGCGGTGCGCGCGATGCGGCTCAAGCCCGTCGACGCGCTGAGGCACTCATGAGCGGCCCCCTCTCGCTCGGCTGGCGCAACATCTGGCGCAACCGCCGCCGCACGCTGATCAGCATGAGCGCGATCGGGGTCGGGCTGCTGCTCGTCATCTTCTACTCGGGGATGGTCGGCGGGATGATCGGCGAGGCGAAGAACCAGCTCGACGACGCGGGCATGGGCCACGTCGAGGTGTTCGCCAGCGGCTACCGGTTGCGGCGCGAAGTCGGGCGGACGATGCCCGACGTGCGCGCCCAGCTGCACCTTCCGCCCGGCGCCCAGGTCGGCACGCGGGTGCTCGCGCGCGGGCTGGCGACGAGCGCGCGCGGCAACGAGCCGGTGCAGGTGTTCGGCGTCGAGTGGGCCGAAGAGGCGCAGCTGTCGGCCCACCTGCGCAAGCTCACCTCGGGCGCGCTGCCGGCGGCGGGCGACGACCGCGGGGTGTTGATCGGCGAGCCGCTGGCCGAACGGCTTGCGCTGAAGGTGGGCTCGAAGGTCCGGCTGATGGTCCAGCGCGCGGACAACGAGATGGGCGCCGACCTGTTCCGGGTGCGGGGCGTGTACCACTCGATCGCGCCCGCGATTGGGCAGCGGCAGGTGTACGTGTCCGCGGCGTCGGCGCGCGCCCTGATCGGCATCGAAGGGGCGGCGGCCCACCAGGTGGTGGTGCAGCTGGAAGATCCGGCGCAGGCGGACGCGGTCGCCGGCGGGCTGCGCGCGGCGCTCGGCGATCGGGTCGAGGTGCTGACCTGGGCCGAGCTGCTGCCGGTGCTGAAGCGGATGGAGGCGCTCACCGACAACGTCGTCTTCGCGATGGCGTTCTTCGTCTACCTCCTGGTCGGCCTCGGGGTGCTCAACACGATGCTGATGTCGGTGCTCGAGCGGACGCGCGAGTTCGGAGTGCTGATGGCGCTGGGCACGCGGCCGTCGCGCATCATCCAGGTCGTGCTCGCCGAGTCGTTCTGGATCGCGACGCTGAGCGTGGTCCTCGGGTCGGTGCTCGGCAGCCTGCTCACCTGGCAGTTCTCGCGCACCGGGCTCCGGGTCAACCCGGCCGAGTCGCTGCAGCTGGGCGGGATGATCATCTCGACGCTGGTGAAGACCCGGTTCAACCCCCTCGACATCCTCGAGGCCACGGCGTTCGTCTACGCGATGGCGCTCGTCGTCGGCCTCTACCCCGCCTCGCGGATCACGCGGTTGCAGCCCGCCGAAGCACTGCGCAGGACCTAGGAGATCGTCCTCATGGCCGTCGTCGAAGTCGAGCAGGTCACCCGCGTCTATCAAGAGAAGGGGATGCCCCCTGCCCACGCCCTGCGGGGCGTGTCGCTCCAGATCGAGCAGGGCGAGTTCATGGCGCTGGCCGGGCCGTCGGGGTCGGGCAAGACCACGCTGCTCAACCTGATCGGCGGCCTCGACGCCGCGACCTCGGGGGAGGTGCGGGTGGGCGGGCAGGCGCTGTCGGGGCTGTCGCGCAAGGAGTTGGCGGATCTGCGCCGCGACCGCATCGGCTTCGTCTTCCAGTCGTACAACCTGGTCCCGGTGCTCACCGCGGCCGAGAACGCCGGCTACGTGCTCGAGCTGCAGGGCGTGGGCTCGGCCGAGCGGCGCGCGAGGGTGAAGGCGGTGTTCGATCGCATCGGGCTGGCGCAATTTCTCGACGCGCGGCCGCTGAAGATGAGCGGCGGGCAGCAGCAGCGGGTGGCGGTCGCGCGCGCGATCGTGTCCGCGCCGGCGGTGGTGCTCGCCGACGAGCCGACGGCGAACCTCGATCAGGCGACCGGCGCGGCGCTGATGGACCTGATGCGCGAGCTGAACAAGGAACGGGGGATCACCTTCATCTTCTCCACCCACGACCCGATGGTGCTCAGCCGCGCCGATCGCGTGGTCCGTCTGGTCGACGGGGAGATCGTGACCGCCCCGTCGTGAGCCGCGCGGCGCTGGCGCTGGTGTTGGCCGCAAGCACCGCGCTGGGCGCGGAGGTGGCGCGCGACGGGAACGGCGGCGTGCTGGAGGTGAACGGCTTCTACAAGAACTTCCTCTCGGGGCTGTGGATGCCTTCGACCGGGAAAGCCGGAGCCGTCGACGCCAACCTCGTCCGCGCCGCCGCCCGGTTCCGGTTCGAAGATCGCTTCGAGGTCGAGGCGGCCTGGCAGCTGGCGTTCGTCGTCGCGTCCGACCCGGCGTTCGTCAGCAACGCGTCGTTCCCCAACACCGTCGGGGGCACCGGCGCAGGGCCGCAGCGCCGGCTGGTCGAGCTCGGGGGCACGCTGCACCAGAGCGCGACGACCCGGCTCGACCATCAGCTCGACCGGCTGGCGCTGAAGCTGCCGCTCCCGTTTGGGGACCTGACGGTGGGGCGGCAGGTGCTGTCGTGGGGCACCGGGCGGTTCTTCAACCCGACCGACGTGCTGAGCCCGTTTCCTCCCACCGCGGTGGATCGCGAGGTGCGGCGCGGGTTCGACGCCGTGCGGCTGGCGATCGCGCTCGGCGACACCACCCAGCTCGACCTCTTGTACCTGCCGCAGCCGGTGGCCGAGGACCACGGGGGCGTCGTCCGGTTCCAGACCAACGTGTCCGGGTGGGACGGGTCGATCTCGGCCGGGAAGTACGTGCGCGACTTCGTGATCGGCTTCGACCTGGTCGGCGACATCGGGGTGGTCGGCGCGCACGCCGAGGGCGCCTACACCCTCGAGCTGTTGACCGACGGGACGGTCGGCGAGCACTTCTTCCGCGGCGTCGTCGGAGCCGACTTCAAGCCGCACGAGAAGATCGTCGTCAGCGCCGAGTACTCGTACAACGGCTTCGGCTCGAGCAACCCCGCGCGGTACCTCGCCATCCTCACCTCCGCGCGCGCCCAGCGGGGCGAGGTGTTCGGCGCGGGCGAGCACGTGGTCGCGGCGGCCGCCTCGTTCCTCGCCAGCGAGGTGCTCTCGGCGCAGCTGGCGGTGCTGTGCAACGTGGCGGATCCGAGCGCGCTGGCGATCGCGTCCGCCGAGTACTCGCTGGCCCAACCGGTGCTGGTGAGGGCGGGCCTCTCGGTGCCGATCGGACGGCCGCCGGACGCGCGGGGGCTGCGCAGCGAGTTCGGCAGCGGCCCGTTCTCGGCGTTCGTCCAGCTCGGGCTCTACCTCCCGTAGCGGACCGCGGCTATCAGCCAATCCACTGCCTCGCAGCAGCCAGTCGCGGGCGAGCCCGAGGCTGTCAACTCACAGTAGTTGACTGTCCATTGAGACGCGATATCAAACGACGCCAGCGTCCCTTGGGTTGACTCTCGACGAGGCTGGATGGAAACGCAGGCCGAAGACATCGCCTCGGACTCCCCGCTCTCGGCAGCGGACGAGGCGCGTTTCTCGGAGCTGGCAGAACGGTGGCGGCGGGCGCGCGAGGCGGCGGTGGCGGCTCCCCCCGCGGAGCAGGCGCGGCGGATGTTCGAGAACTCGCACTTCCTCGGCCAGGGCTTCGCGCGGTTCCATCGCGCTCCGGTGGCCCCCGAGCAGCTGCCTGCCGCGCTCGCCCTGCTCCAGGCGCCCTGCCTGCAAGGTCGGTGGTCGGACGTGGAAGGCGAAGCGGCCTTGAGGCTCGAGCGGCCGCGCTGCTGCGCCGCCCCCACCGCCGCCGGCTGCGATCTGTGGCGGGAAGCGATCGACGGGCTGGTGCTGGGGATGACCGGCGGGGTGCGCCACGCCCGCCACCAGAGCGCGGGCCACGGCGATCCTTCCTGCCTCGACGTGCTCTACGCCGATCCCCAGAGCCCGCTGCGCTACGGCCCGCTGTCGGCCGAGCTGCAGCCCGGGCTCGAGTCGGTGCGCCGGCTGGTGAGCCAGTTCAAGGGCGCCCAGATCGAGTTCCTCGGCGTGTGTGAAGGCGAGCTGCTCTACCGGCTCACCGCCCCTCCCAGCGATCCGGCGGTGGCCTGCGGCGCGTCGGGCCCGAACACGCTGCAGAAGATCGTCGAGAGCTGTCTGACCAGGAACCTGCCCACGTTGAAGCCTCGCGAGCTGTCCCCTCGATCGCCCCTCTGACCCAAGGGAAAAACCGATGAGCAATTCTCACGACTCGACCCGCCGCTCGCTGCTGAAGGGACTGCTCGGCGCGGGTGCGCTCGCTGCCACCGATGCGGTGGCCTCTCCGCTGCGCTTCTTCAAGCCGATGCAGATCGACAACCCGCTCGCCGCGTATCCGAACCGCGACTGGGAACGGACCTACCGGAACATCTTCAAGTCCGACTACTCGTACGTCTTCCTCTGCGCGCCCAACGACACCCACAACTGTCTGCTGCGCGCGCACGTGAAGAACGACATCGTCACCCGCATCGGGCCGACCTTCGGCTACGGCAAGGCGGAGGACCTCTACGGCAACCGCGCTTCCCACCGCTGGGATCCGCGGATCTGCCAGAAGGGCCTCGCGCTGGTGCGCCGGTTCTACGGCGATCGCCGGGTCAAGGCGCCGATGGTCCGCAAGGGGTTCAAGGAGTGGATCGATCTCGGGATGCCGCGCGATCCGGTCACCGGCAAGCCGGACGCGAAGTACTTCCAGCGCGGCAAGGACAAGTGGCTGCGGGTCAGCTGGCAGGAAGCGTGGGACTGCTCGGCCAAGGCGCTCGAGAACATCGCCCGCACCTACTCCGGCGAGGCGGGCGCGAAGAAGCTCACCGCCCAGGGCTACGACCACGAGATGATCGAGGCGCTCGAGGGCGCCGGGACCCAGACGCTGAAGTTCCGCGGAGGGATGGCGTTCCTCGGCGCGACCCGCATCTTCGGGCTCTACCGGTTCGCCAACATGATGGCGCTGGCCGACGCGAAGATCCGCGGCGTCGGCCCGGACAAGGCGATCGGCGCCCGCGGCTGGGACAGCTACAGCTGGCACACCGACCTGCCGCCCGGCCACCCGATGGTCACCGGCGCGCAGACCAACGACTTCGATCTGTTCGCCACCGAGCAGAGCAAGCTGGTGCTGGTCTGGGGGATGAACTGGATCACCACCAAGATGCCCGACGCCCACTGGCTCACCGAGGCCCGGCTCAAGGGCACCAAGGTGATCGCGATCACCGTCGAGTACAGCGCCACCGCCACCAAGTGCGACGAGGTGGTGATCATCCGCCCCGGCACCGACCCCGCGCTCGCGCTCGGCGTCGCCCAGCAGCTGATCGAGAAGAAGCTGTTCGACACCGCCTGGGTCTCCAAGAACACCGACCTGCCGTTCCTGGTCCGGATGGACACCCTCCAGCCGCTGCGCCCCGAGGAGTGCATCGCCGGCTACACCTTCGAGCGGCCGAAGAACCTCGACTTCCTCAAAGCCGGCCAGAAGCCGCCGCCGGTCACCCTGCAGGAACGGCAGAGCGTCCCCGAGTCGATGGAGGGCGACTTCCACGCCCACCTCGTCTGGGACTCGAAGAAGAACGCCCTGGCGGTGGTGACCCGCGACGACGTCGGCAACGCCTTCACCAAGAAGGGCCTCAGCCCCGACCTGAAGGCGGCGAAGAAGGTGAAGCTGCTCGACGGCACCACCGTCGAGGTCCGCACCTCGTTCTCGCTGCTGGCCGAGTACCTCGATCAGAACCTCACCCCCGCGCAGGTGGAGAAGGTCACCGGCGCGCCGGCCAAGGCGGTCACCGCGCTGGCGCAGCAGATCGCCGCCAACCCGGAGAAGACGCTGTTCGCCACCGGGATGGGCCCCAACCAGTTCTTCAACGCCGACCTGAAGGATCGGGCGATCTTCCTCGTCGCCGCGCTGACCCGGAACCTGGGCTTCCCCGGCGGCAACGTCGGCAGCTACGCCGGCAACTACCGCGCGGCGCTGTTCGGCGGAATCCCCACCTACGCGGTCGAGGATCCGTTCAACCCCCAGGTCGACCCGGGGGGGAAGGCGGCGGTGAAGAAGTACCTCCACTACGAGTCGCTCCACTACTTCAACTACGGCGATCGCCCGCTCAAGCAGGGCAACAAGAACTTCACCGG
>JAGSPQ010000236.1 GCA_018262385.1 Myxococcaceae bacterium
CGGGATCGAACGGATCCTTCACTCCCAGCAGCGCGGCGGTGCCGGGCATCAGCTGGGCGGGGCCCATCGCTCCGGCGTAGGAGATCCGGTGGCAGGTCGCGTCCGACTCGACCTCGACGATCGCCTGCATCAGCCCCTTCGGCAGCCCTGCCTCGCGCTCGGCCCGCGCGGTGACCAGCGCCAGATCGTCGTGGCCGCTGAACAGGCACGAGGGGCGGTGCTGGGCGTACAGCTTCAGCGCCGCCCACTTCTCGGCGAGGAAGAAGGGCGAGAGCGGGAAGATCACGCTGCTGCCGGCGAAGGCGACGGTGAGGTTGAGCGCCAGCAGCGGCGTGATCGCGATCAGACCCAGGCGCTGCCACCACGCGAGCTTCGAGAAGAGGCGGAAGGCGAAGCGCACGAGGGACCACACCGTAATCCCTGAACGCACGAAACCTGAAAACGATCCCTTCTGGCGTATCGTGGGCGGATGCGCCTGATTTCGCTGACCTTGCTGCTGGCTTCCCCTGCGCTTGCCGGCGGAAGCGTCGAGGGCACCCTCACCGTCAAGAACGATGGCCAGCCGGGGTTCGTGAAGAACTCGCTGCTCTTCATCCGCGGCTACGCGACCGAGCCGACGAGCGAGCCGGCGACGATGGCGCAGAGCGGGCGCGCCTTCGACAAGGTGGTGCTGCCAGTGGTGAAGAAGGGGAAGGTGCGGTTTGCCAACGAGGAGCTGCTCGAGAGCATCTACCACCACGTCTTCACCCCCAGCACGAAGGTGAAGTTCAGCTCGCCCAAGTACAAGCCGAAGGACCCGCCGTACATCACCGACCCGCTGACCTACGAGGGCCCGATGACGGTGTTCTGCGACATCCACAAGGAGATGATCTCGACCGTCTACGTGGTGCCCAATGATCGCCACACCGTGCTGTCCACCGCGGAAGGCGCCTCGGCTCCGTTCAGGATCGACGGCATCCGGCCCGGGAACTGGACCCTGGTGGCGTGGCACCGGTCGGCGAAGGAGCCGGTCGAGGTGCCGGTGGAGATCAAGGAAGGCCAGACCACCCGGATCAACCTCACCCTCGATGGGGCCAGCCAGATCGAGAAGGTGCTGCTCGACCACAAACGCAAGTCCGGCAAGTACGGGGTGAAGCCGGATGGCGGGTCGATGGGCGAGGCGGTGGGTGAAGACGAGAAGTGGAAGTGAAGTTCGGCCCCAAGCTCTTCCTCGTCCTCACCGGGCTGATCCTCACCCTGGTGGTCCTCAGCTCGGTGGTGGGCGGGCTGGTGCTCCAGCGCGCGTACCGGGTGGTGTCCGAAGACGCGGTGGGCAGCGCGTCGCAGGTCATCCTCAGCACGATCGCCGATCGCGACAAGCGGGTGCGGCTGCTGCTCCGCCCGCTGACCAACGATGCGCGGGTCAAAGGCGGGCTCGCCACCCGCGCTGGCCTCGCCGACCCCGAGCGGCTCGGCGGCAACACTCCCGAGGAACGGCGCCAGAACGCCGACGACTACTTCGGCTCGTTCATGGACGAGTACTGGGTCGACGATCCCGAAGGCGGTCCCGAGCAGGATCTGGTGCTGCTGGTCGGCAGCGACGGGACCCTCGCGTACGGCGAGGCGGGCGACACCCGGCGGGTGGATCTGGAGAACGAGGTGATGGAGCACCTGCAGGTCTCCACCCTGCTCGGCGCGATCTCCACCGGCGACGAGTCGGCCCGAATGCTCTGGAGCGGCCCGCGCCTGCGCTCGGACGCGCCGATCGTCCCCGCGCTCGAGAGCGGGCTGTACTTCGCCGCCGGCAGCCGGGTCGTCTTCCACTCCTCGGGGGTCGGAGGCGACGAGGTGGTCGGCGCCGCGGTGGTGGCGACCCATCGGCTCGGCCTCGAGCGGGTGGTCTCGACCGGCGCCGAAGCGGTCTTCACCGATCGGGGCGCCGCGATCGACAGCACCTTCCGGCTCGCCGATGCCGGCACCCAGACCGCGGCTTCCCTCGAGCAGGCGGCGGCCCGCTGGCTGGCCGACAACCCGTCGTCCGACGCGGGCCTGACCGAGGTCTGGCTGGGCGGCGAGCCGTATTACGGCAAGGTGCTGCCGGTGGGCGGGATGGTGAAGGGCCCGGTCAAGGCCGGGGTCTTCTACTCGCGCGCCCGGGAGTTCGAGACGGTCTCGACCGCCAGATACGAGCTGGCCGGAATCGGCGCCTTCGTCGCGCTGCTCGCGATCGCGATCGCCACCGCGCTCTCGCGCAGCCTCAGCCGGCCGATCAACGAGATCTCCGAGGCGGCGGGGAAGGTGGCGGGCGGAGATCTGAAGGTCCTGGTGCGCGCGGATCGCAAGGACGAGCTGGGCGATCTGGCCCGGCGCTTCAATCAGATGGTGCAGGGCCTGCGCGAGCGGGCGCTCGCCAAGGATGCGCTCGGCCGCTACCTCTCGCCCGAGATGGCCCATGACGTGGTGAGCGGAGAGCAGGGGATCTCGATGCAGGGCCAGCGGCGCGAGCTGACCGTCCTCTTCTGCGACGTCGCGGGCTTCACCACCATCTCCGAGAAGCTCGAGCCCGAGCAGCTGGTCGCGCTGCTCAACCAGTACCTCGACGCGATGGTGAAGGTGCTGATCCGGCACGGCGCCTACGTCGACAAGTTCGAGGGCGACGCGATCATGGCGTTCTGGAACGCGCCCCGGCACGCGGTGGATCACGCGGTGCACGCCTGCCAGGCGATCCTCGAGATGCGCGCCGCGGCGAAGAAGCTGTCGGTGGAGTGGAAGGCGGCCGGTCAGCCCGAGTTCGGGGTGCGCTACGGCCTCAACACCGGAGTGGCGATCGTCGGCAACATGGGCGCCACCGACAAGATCAACTACACCGCGATCGGCGACAACGTGAACCTCGCCTCGCGGCTCGAGGGGGCGAACAAGCAGTACGGCACCGAGCTGATGATCTCGGAAGAGACGTTCGCCAATGCGGCCGAGCACATCGAGGCGCGCGAGCTCGACATGCTGCAGGTGAAGGGCAAGCTGCGCCCGGTGCGGGTCTACGAGCTGCTGGCGCTCAAGGGGCAGCTCACGCCGGAGCAATCGAAAATTCGCGACGGCTTCGCGGCCGGCCTAAAGCTGTACCGGGCGCGCCAGTTCCTCGAGGCGAAGGCGCTCTTCGAGCTCGCCACCACCGATGGACCGTCGCGCACTTTTGCCGCCCGCTGCGCGCGCTTTCTCGAACAGCCCCCGGGGCCGGATTGGGATGGAACCTATGAGATGCAGACGAAGTGAGCCGAGGGCGATCGCCGGGCTGATCGCGCTGCTGGTTGCGCTCGAGGCCGGTGCGGCGGTGCGGCGGTTCGACATGACCACCGACGCCGCGAGCAACAGCGAGGGCGAGATCGAGCTCGAGGGCTGGCTCGACTTCGGGCGGCCGCAGCTGGCTCCGTCGGGGGTGACGAACGGGATGGCGTGGCTCGGCGCGCGGTTCGGGCTGCTCGACAGCCTCGAGCTGTCGGGCTTCCTGGTGCTGGAGAAGAGCGAGGGGCTCGAGGGCACCGGGGACGACAGCTCGGGGCTGATGATGTGGCTGTCCGAGGTGCGGTGGAGGCCGGTCGAGGTCGGCAAGTGGCCGATCGATCTGTTCCTCCAGGTGCAGCTGATGCACTGGTTCGAGCGCGCCCACCCGACCCAGTTCCGCTTCACCCTCGGGGTGTCGAAGAACCTGGGGCCGGTGCTGCTGGCGCTGAACTTCTCGTACTGGGACTCGCTCGCGTTTCAGAACGCCGCCGGCGCCCGGGCGCAGTGGCAGTGGCTCGATCTGTCGCTCGGGGTGGCGGTGAACGTGATCGAGACGGACGGCTCGGTGCCGTCGGTGAACATTGGAATCGAGGCCTGGTCGCTGATCGAGGCGTTCGAGGTGCGGGTGCACAACCACCTGTTGCTCGGCGGCGGCGCGGTGGTCGGCCCGACGGTGGCGCTGGCGCGCGGGCGGCTGTGGCTCACCGGTCACCTCGGCGTGCCGCTGTACGTGCCGGGGACGGGCGGCGTCGGCGGAGGGATCGGCTTCAACACTCCGCTGGTCGGGCGGGTGATGCTGGGGATCAGCCTCTAGACTTCCCGCTGGAGGATCCAGTCGATCTGCGGATCCGAGCCGAGCAGGAAGGTGTGCTCACCGACGCGCCGAAAGCCGAACCGGTCGTAGAACTTCTGGGCGCGGAGGTTGAACTCCCAGACGCCGAGCCAGAGCACGTCGTGGCCCCGCGCGCGCGCTTCGGCGAAGCAGGCCTCGAGCAGCCCCGCCCCGATCCCTTTCCCGAGGTGCTGCGCGCGGCCGTAGAGGCGGGAGAGCTGAATCGGGTTGCGGCCGGTGACGCAGGGCTCGTTCGACCCGGGGTCGAGCCTGGCGTAGCCGACGGTGAGCTCCTCGCGCTGATCGACCAGGTAGATGATCGCGGGGTTGGCGAGCTCGGCGGCGAGGACGTCGATCGCGAACGACTGGTCGATGTACGCCCGCATGTCTTCGGGGCGGTTTCTCGGGTCGGCGGCGAAGGCGGCGCTGAAGCTCGAGCGGCCCAGCTCGGCGAGCATCGCGGCGTCGCCGATGTTCGCGCGGCGAATCACTGCACCACCGCCAGGCCCGCCGCCTCGAGCTTTCCGATCGCGGCAGCAGAGAGCCGGGTGCCGCGCACGTCGACCCGCTCGAGCGATTGCAGCTGCAGCAGCGCGTCGATCGCCGTGTCGCCGACCGGGACCTGGTTGAGCACCAGCTCGCGCAGGGTGGGGGGAAGCCGGGCCAGCCCCGCGGCGGTGATCGGAGTCCCCGCCAGCCCGAGCACCTCGAGCGAACGGCTGGCGCCGAGCGCGAGCACCGCCTCGTCGGTGAGCTGAATCAGCCCGAGGTCGAGCTGGGTCAGGCGGGGGGCAGCCGCGAGGTGGCGCAGGCCGGGGGGGCCCAGGCGCGCGGCGCTGAGCCGGGCAGATCCGAGCTGAGGGAGGGTGGCCAGCACCGCCGCGGTCCGGTCGCCGACGTCGGTGAATGCGAGCACCACGGTGCGCAGCTGCTTCAGCCGGGCGAGCGGGGCGGCGAAGTCGTCGTTGATCCCGGTCGCCGCCAGCTCGAGCACGCGCAGCCGATCGAGCTGCCCGAGGGGGATCGCCGCCGAGGGCGAGAGGCCGGTGTCGTTGAGGCACAGGGTGCGCAGCGTCTTCAGCCCGCCGAGCAGCTTCCAGTCGCCGCCGTCGCCGAAGGTGTTGCCGGAGAGGTCGAGCCACTCGAGCCGCGAGAGCCCGGTGAGGATGGCGAACACCTTCGGGCCGATGCGGGTGTGCGCGAGCGTGAGCTGCTGGAGCGGGCGGGTGGCGATCGCGGTCAGGCCGAGCTCGGAGACGGCGGTCTTGTCGAGCTCGAGCCGTTCGAGGTGCCGCAGCGGCTCGAGCGCGCGCAGCCCGGTGTCGGTCAGGCCGGTCTCGGCCAGTGACAGCTCGCGCAGCTCGAGCAGGCTCCCCAGCGCGGCGACGCCCACGTCGGTCGTCTTCGTTCCCGAGACGTCGAGCGCGCGCAACGCCGCGAGCTGCCCGACGCGGGCGAGGGTGACGTCGGTGATCCGGGTCGAGGCCAGCCCGAGCCCGGTGAGGTTCTGGGCCTGCTCGATTCCGGTCAGCCCTTCGTCGCCGATCGCGGTGTCGTTGAGGTTGAGCACTCCGATCTGGGTCAGCCCGCGCAGGTGGAGCAGGCCGCGATCGGTCAGCTGGGTGCCCGCCAACGAGAGCGCCTCGAGCCCGGGCATTCCCTCGAGGACGACGAGCGACAGGTCGTCGGCGCCGGTGCTTGCCAGGCCGAGCCGGCGCAGGCCGGGCAGCGAGGAGAGCCCGCCCACCCCGAGCGCGCTCAGCCGGGTGTGGTTCAGGTCGAGTGCCTGGAGCCGGGTCAGCCGGGCGATGGCCGGCACCGAGTCGTCGCCGAGGCGGGTGTGATTCGCGGCCAGCTCCTCGAGCGACGTGGGCAGCGGGTCGAAGCGGGTGATCCGCGTCGAGGAGACGTCGAGCGCGACCAGCTGCGAGCGGGCGAGCGCGGCCAGGGTCGCGTCGCCGATCTTCGTCGCCGACAGGTCGAGGTGGGTGAGGCCGGCGAGCTTCGCCAGCAGCGGGATCACCGAGGCGTCGGTCAGCGGGGTCGAGCCGAGATCCAGGAAGGTCAGCTGGCCCCCCAACGCTGCCAGCTGGCCG
>JAGSPQ010000237.1 GCA_018262385.1 Myxococcaceae bacterium
GATCCGATCGTGCTGCGGCGGTGGGCCCAGATCCGCCGCGAGCGCCGGCAGCCGTACTCGGCCGCGGTCACTGCCCGCCAGCTGTCGGTGTGGGCGCAGCAGATCGCCACGGTTTCGTCGGTGGTCGAGGGGGGCGGGGCGCTGACGATCGCCCGGCAGCTGTGCGCGGCGGTCGAGCTGGGGCGCTATGCGCGCGAGGTGATCGCCGAGGTGGCGACCCAGAAGACCGAGTTTCCCGACGACGTGGCCGAGTTCCAGCGCCGCGCCGACGACGCGGTGAAGATCGCCGAGGCGAGGTTGCGCGACGCCGAGCTGAAGCTGCTCGAGACGGACGCGCGGGCCAAGCGCTGCGGGGACGCCTCGGTGCGCGAGCGGCTGAAGGCGGGCGAGGCGCAGCGGCTCAGCTCGCTCAAGGAGCTGCCGGTGAAGGCGTCGAAGGTCGCCAGCCTGGTCAAAGAGCTGGCGCTGCAGCGCGAGCCGTCGCTGGAGATCCGCGACGCCCTGCGCAACTGATCAGGCCAGCGCGCCGAAGAAGAGGTGGGTGAGCCCGAGGGTGATCACCAGGCCGACCGTGTCGGCCACCAGGCAGGCGGCGAGGGTGTGGCGCACCGCCTTGACCTGCACCGCTCCGAAGTAGAGCGCGAGCACGTAGAAGGTGGTCTCCGAGCTGCCGTTGATCAGGCTGACCAGGTAGCCGATGAACGAGTCGACCCCGTTGGTCTTCATCGTCTCCATCATCACTCCCAGCGAGCCCTGGCCCGACAGCGGCCGCATCAGCGCCATCGGCAGCGCCTCGGCCGGAAAGCCGATCTTCGCCGTCCACGGGCCGACGGTGGAGGTGATCGCCTCCATCGCGCCCGAGGCGCGGAACATCCCCACCGCGACGAGGATCGCCACCAGGAACGGGATGATGATCACCGCGATCTGAAACCCTTCCTTCGCCGCCGAGATGAACGCCTCGTAGACCTTCACCCGGCGGCCCATCCCGAACAGCAGGATCGCCAGCATCAGGATCGGCAGGATCCAGTGGCTCATCATCATCCGCATCAGCTCGAGCAGGTGCCAGCCGGGGTTGGCCCAGGCGAAGTGGTAGACGACCTGCCCGAAGTGGCGGAAGGCGGCGAACATCACCGCCGCCAGCACCGCCAGGATCACCCACAGCCGCGCTCCGGCAGCAGGGGCCACCGGCGCGGCGGCAGCGAGCGCCTCGTTCATCGCCTTCTCGTCCGGCCCCTTCACCTCTTTGACTTCGCTGGCGGGGACGACGGAACCGGCGAACCGTTCGACGGCGAAGATCCGCAGGCCCTGCATCCACTTGCAGATCAGCACCGCCACCACCGTCGAGACCGCGGTGCTGATCAGCGAGGGGACGATGATTCCGGCCGGATCCTTCGAGCCCAGCATGCCGCGCACCGCCACCACCCCCAGCGGCAGCACCGCGAGGCCGGCGGTGTTGATCACCAGGAACAGCGCCATCGAGTTGGTCGCCACCCCGCGGTGCTTGTTGAGCTTGTCGAGCTCGCCCATCGCCTTGAGGCCGAACGGAGTGGCCGCGTTGCCCAGGCCCAGGATGTTGGCGGCGAAGTTCATGATCATCGCCGCCATCGCCGGGTGCTCGGTCGGCACGTCGGGGAACAGCCGGGCCATGATCGGCTTCAGCCCGTTGGCGATTGAGCGCATCAGCCCGGCTTCTCGGACCACTCCCATCAAGCCGAGCCAGAGCGTCATCTGGCCGACGAGGCCGATCGCCAGCTCTACCGCGGACTTCGCCGAGGCGGTGCTGGCATCGGTGACGGCGAGCATCTTGCCGGTGAACGCAGCGGTGACGACGGCCGCGCCAATCAAGACGAGGAAGATCCAATTCACCGGGCAGACTCAATCATGGATGGCTGCGGTTCCCGTGGTACGAAAAGGCCTCATGTCGGAAAAGGCGCGCATCGTCGGAATCGACCTCGGGACCACCAACACGCTGGTCGCGTCGGTGAAGAACCGGGTTCCGAAGGTGGTGCCGACCGATCGCGGGAACCTGATCCTCCCTTCGGTGGTCGCGCTCTCGGCGAAGGGCGATCTGCTGGTGGGCGGGATCGCCAAGGACCAGGCGGTCACCAACCCGAAGAACACCGTCTATGGCGCCAAGCGGCTGATCGGCCGCAAGTACGACTCGAAGATCGTCCAGGATCTGAAGAGCTACTACACCTGGGACGTGGTCGAGGGCGCCGACGGCAGCGCCGCGGCGAGCCTGGGCGGGCGGGTCTACAGCCTGCCGGAGATCAGCAGCTTCGTGCTCGCCCACGTGAAGACGATCGCCGAGCAGTTCCTCGGGGGCCCGGTCGAGCAGGCGGTGATCTCGGTGCCCGCCTACTACAACGACAACCAGCGCCAGGCGGTGAAGGAAGCCGGGCAGCTGGCGGGCTTCGACGTGAAGCGGATCGTCAACGAGCCCACCGCCGCCGCGCTCGCCTACGGGTTCAACCGCGGGCTGGACCAGAAGGTGCTCGTCTATGACCTCGGCGGCGGCACCTTCGACGTCTCGGTGCTGCAGGTGACCGGCAACGTCTTCGAGGTGCTCGCCACCGGCGGAGACACCTTCCTCGGCGGCACCGACTTCGACAACCGGATCATCGACTTCGTCCTCGAGACCTTCAAGAAGGAGACGAAGATCGATCTGTCGCAGGTGCCGATCGCGATGCAGCGGATCAAGAACGCGGCCGAGGCGGCGAAGATCGACCTGACGCTGATCCCGAACGTGGTGATCGAGCTGCCGTACATCGACGAGCGCAAAGGCAAGCCGATCGACCTGCGGGTGCCGCTGAGCCGCGAGCAGCTCAACACCCTCACCGGCGACCTGGTCGCGCGCACCTTCCAGCTGTGCGACGAGGTGCTGACCGAGAAGGGGATCGCGCGATCGCTGATCGACGAGGTGATCCTGGTCGGCGGCCAGAGCCGGATGCCGCTGGTGCAGCAGTCGATCAAGGATCACTTCAAGAAACCGCCCCGCAAGGGCGTTCACCCCGACGAGTGCGTGGCGCTCGGCGCGGCGCTGCTGGGCGACTCGCTCGATCAGATCGACTCGGTGACGCTGATCGACGCGCTGTCGATGCCGATCGGCTACGCGCTGCCCAGCGGCCGGTTCCGGAAGATCATCGAGAAGAACCACGTCATCCCCACGGTGAAGAGCTTCCGGCTGCCGCCGCCGAGTGCGCCGGGCGGCCAGTTCATCGAGATGGACATCTTCCAGGGCGACAGCGAGCAGATCGTCGACAACGAGTACCTCGGGACGGTGAAGGTGCCGGCCTCGGCGGCGGGCAAGCGGGTCGACTTCAAGCTCGACGAGGAGTGCCTGCTCCACGTGTTCGTCGAGGAGCTCGGCGACCCCCGCGAGGTGAAGCTGTCGACCCGCGACACCCCCGAGACGCTCAAGCGGGCGCTGGCCGACGAGATGGCGCGCCGGCCCCGCACCGAGGAGCGCTCCGCCGCCGAGCGGGGGGGCCTGTTCTCCAGTCTCAAGCGGCTGTTGGGCGGCTGAGCCCAAAGCTGGTATGGCGTCTGCCGACGAAGCGGGGGAGACACCGATGGGCTTTACCGACCGGTTGAAGAAGGAAGCGCTGGGCCTGTCGCAGAAAGCGATGGAGAAGCTGTTCTCTGACGACAAGCGCGCCGGGCAGATCGCCAGCGTGATCGGCAAGGTTCAGCAGGGCAAGGCGGTGTTCGACAAGGGGCAGGTGCAGGTGATGCACCAGCTGAACTTCGCCTCGAAGAGCGACTTCAAGGAGATCGGCAAGCAGCTGTCGGCCCTGCGGCGGCGGGTGCGCGATCTGGACGAGAAGCTGAAGTCAGTCTGATCGGATCAGCGTCGTCGGCCCTTCGACAGGCTCAGGACAGGCGTTGACAGGTCCTAAGGTGGGTGGCAGAAGCGGCCCGCTTTTCCCAATTGAATACGGGCGCATAGCTCAGCGGTAGAGCACTGCCTTCACACGGCAGGGGTCGCAGGTTCGAAACCTGCTGCGCCCAAGGTTCCAAGCGCTGGAGATCCTCAGAGGTCTCCGGCGCTTTTCTCACTCGGGCAACCGGCCCACCACCCGCACCGCGGCGGCCCGCAGCGCCTGGGCCAGCTCGCCCTGGCCCGGGGCAGGGCGCTCGGCGGTCGCCAGCCCGCCAGCGACCGCCTGCAGCGTGCCCAGCGCCTCGCCCGAGAACTTCGCCACCTCTTGATCGAGCGCTTCGAACTCCCCGTCGACGAAGCGCTGCCCGTAGATTTCCCGCCGCGCGTTGTCCACCACCGAGACCAGCACCCGGGTGCGGCCAACGTACTGCCGCACCGCCGACAGCCGGAGCACCCCGCGCTCGCCTCCCGCCGTCGTCACCGGGAAATCCACCGCGCCCACCAACGACGGGGCGCTGCGTTCCCACAGGGCCTTCTCTGCGAGCAGGAAGCGGAGCGGGGCGTAGTCCGGGTCCCGGCCGCGCAGCTCGCCCAGCACCCCCTCCAGCGCCGGGCTGGACCGCTCGCCCAGCAGGTACCGCACGTGGGCCTCGCCAAAACGGCCGGCGCTCTCGGCGTGCCGCGACCACCGGGCGACCTGCTCCCCGCGCTGCGCCTCGGTCGGCGCCGCAGCCAGGTGTCGCAGCAGCGGTTCCCGAGCGGACCACAGCGCCCTGACGTTCAGCGCGTCCAGCCGGACCACGCCCTGCGACTGGGGCGCCGAGAACTCCAGCACCAGGTTGTCATCGGTGTTGAGCGCCCCCGGCGCGCCGAACGCCTTCGCCCCCTCGGTGCCCATCAGGAAGAACGAGAGCAGGTCTTCGGCGGTACCCATCTGCACCGGGGCCAGGTCCGCCCGAATCGACGGGACGCTGAGGCGCTTGCCCAGCGCGGCCTCGTCCAGCACCAGCGGCTCGTTCGAGCCCACCAGCACCGCGTCGTAATAGGTGAGCCACAGCTGCGTGTGCTTGAAGCTCTGGGCGAAGCTGCGCACCACCGTCCGGACGTCGTGCGCGGTGAGCTCGTACAACGGCAGCCACTGCGAGCAGATGCCCCCCGGCGCGAGGCGCTCGGCCACGATGCCGAAATACTCCACCGTGTAGAGGTACCCGGCCCCTCCCGACCACGGGTGGATCGGGTCGGCGGTGATGACGTCGAACTGCTCCCGGGTGGTGGCGAGGTGGTTCCGGCCGTCGTTGAGCACCACCTTCAGCCGGGGGTTGTCGAGCACGTTCCCGTTCCAGCGGCCGAACGCGCGCGCGACGCCCAGCACCCCTTCCTCGATCTCGCCCAGCACCACCCGCTCGACCTCGGGGTGAAGCGCCGTCGCCCCCAGGCTCATCCCGGTTCCCGTCCCCAGCACGAAGACGCGTTTGGGGTTGGGGTGCAGGAGCATCGGAATGTGTCCCAGCGCCCGCTGCAGCTGAACGTCGATCAGCTCGGTCGAGGCCTCGGGCCGGCCGTTGACGATCAACGACTGGCCCCCGCCTCCGGATCGCACCACGCTCACCGTCTCGTTGACGCCCTCGTGGAAGTAGAGCACCTCGACGTCGGCCCGTTTCTGGAGCGCCACTTCCGGCGTATCGAGGCTCCGGGTGTTGTTGACGTAGGTGGCGAAGAACCGCTGGTTCCACACCCGGCCCCAGTCGGGGAAGGCCACCCGCGCTCCGCAGGCCAGGAGCGTCGCCGCCGCCGCCAGCGCGACCGGCCACCGCCGCGACGAGAGGGTCGCCACCACCGCCACGCCCATGCCCAGGTTCACCAACACCAGCAGGTGCAGGGATCGCTCGATCCCGAACAGGTAGACGAGGAAGAACCCGCTCACCGCCGTGCCGAGGATCGCTCCGACGGTGTTCGCGGTCAGCAGCCGCCCGACCGAGGTGCCCACGGTTCCCCGTCGCGTCGCCCACACCGCGCCGGCCAGCGGGAACGCCAGCCCCATGAAGAACGCTGGAACGAACATGAACGCCAGGCCCGCCCCGAAGGATCCGGCCAACCGCCCGCCGAACTCGCCTCCGTCCTGCCCCGCCCACAGCGCCCGGATCCGATTGGCAAGACTGGGCAGGTCGCGCATCAGCACCGTCGCGGCGAGCGCCGTCGCACCAATCAGGATCTGGCTCGCCCCGAACAGCCGCACCGCCGCCCGCCCTTCCTGCGTCCAACGGCGCAGCAAGGAGAACGCGTGGCTGCCG
>JAGSPQ010000238.1 GCA_018262385.1 Myxococcaceae bacterium
CGAAATCACCAAATCCACGGGGAAGATCGACACCGAGAGCCAGGACCTGCAAACCGGAAAGCTCCTCTTCGCGGTTTCGTGGTCGTAGCGTAGAAGCGGCTTCATGAAGACAGCCGACGCAATGGCGCCCTGGGCGACCGCCAACAAGCTCGCCTGGGCTCCGCTGATGTTCCACGCAGCGAAGGCCGCCCGCGATCTGAAGGTCCTCCTCGCAGTCGAGCAGGCCAAGGGTGGCGCCACCCGGGAAGAAGTCGCCGCCACCACCAACCTGAGCCTCTACGCCGCCGGAGTGCTGCTCGACACCTGCGAAGCGATGGACCTGCTGGAGCGCAAAGAAGATCGGTTCCGCCTGCTGCCGGCCGGCTGGCTGGTCGAGCACGACCCGATGACCCGCATCCACATGGACTTCAACGCCGACTGCAACTACCGCGGGGCCGAGTTCCTCAAGGAGTCGCTGGTCACCGGCAAGCCGGTGGGCCTCAAGACGCTCTCGGGCGCGCCGCACATCTACGAGGCGCTCAGCGAGCTGCCCGAGCCGGCGAAGACCAGCTGGTTCAAGTTCGATCACTTCTATTCCGACCAGGTCTTCCCGCTGGCGAAGCCGATGGTGCTCCAGCGCAAGCCGAAGTCGCTGCTCGACGTCGGAGGCAACACCGGCAAGTTCGCGCTGCTGATGGGCGCCGACGTGCCGGTGACGATCCTCGATCACCCCGGGCAGCTCAACGTGGCGATGGCGAACGCGAAGGCGGCCGGCCTTCAAGAGCGGGTGAAGGGAATCGAGATGGATCTGCTCGATCATTCCCGCCCCTTCCCCGCCAACCAGGACGCGGTGTGGATGAGCCAGTTCGTCTGCTGCTTCGGGCTCGACGACATCGTCGCCCTGCTGCGGCGGGGGGCCCAGGCGCTGTCGAAGGACGGCCGGCTCTACGTGCTCGACACCTTCTGGGATCGCCAGAAGAACCCGGTGGCCGCCTACTGCCTCCACGCCACCTCGCTCTACTTCACCGCGATGGCGAACGGCACCAGCCGGATCTACTCGGCCCCGGATCTGATCGCCTGCGCCAAGAAGGCGGGGTTGGTGGTGGAAGAAGATCTCAGCGTCGGCCACAGCCACACCCTGCTGGTCTGCAAGCCCGGCTGAGGTTGGCGTAAGGTCCAGCGGACCATGCCCGACGTCAGCTCCCGGAAGTTCGTCGAAGTCTTCCAGCGCGCGCTCAACACCAGCGGTCGAATCACCGAGGCAGACGTCTCGGCGCTGAAGAAGGCGCAGGGCACGATCACCAACGTCACCGAGCGGGCCGCCGCCGAGAGCATCCTCGCCAAGCTGCGCAACGACCACGAGTTCGACAGCTTCGAGGTGGCGCACACCCGCAAGGCGCTCGGGGTGCTGCTGGGCAAGTCGAGCGGGCCGCTCCCCGCGGATCTCGAGCGGGTGCTGAAGCACGCGGTGCCGGCCGCCAACGTCGCGGTGAAGGACTACGCGTTGACCTTCGACGTGGCGGGCTCCGGCCCGGCGTTCCCGGCCACGGCCGCGATCACCCTCGAGAAGAAGGCCGGCCGCGAGGTGATCCTCGAGGCCAACCCCGAGCGGCTTCAGATCCAGACCGTCACCGCCAACGGCAAGCCGGTGCCCTTCACCGTCAAGGACGGCCGGCTCCACGTCACCGCCCCCGGAGCGACCCGGCTCGACGTCGGCTACACGGTGAAGCCCGCCGAGGCCAGCGGCCCGGCCAAGGAGGCCTACGGGCTGATTCGCGACAAGTACACCGGGCGGATGTGGACGCTGACCTGGCCGTACAACACCGGCGCCCTCTTCCCTTCCAACTCGGCCCCCTCGGACGGCGCGACCGCCAGGGTCACCGTCAAGGTCGGCACCGACGTCGAAGCGGTCGGCACCGGCACCAAAGGCGCCGACGGCTCGTTCCAGACCCACGCCCAGGCCCCGGCCTACGCGGTCGCGTTCTACACCGCGAAGGACTTTCACTTAGGGGACGGCGGCCACAGCCGGGACGGGGTGGCGGTCACCGGCTTCGGCAACGGCGACAAGGTCTCGAAGAAGATCCGCGACGCCTACCTGGCGACCGCGACCAAGTCGCTCGACTTCTATTCGAGCTGGCTGGGCAAGTACGACTACGGCGACACGCTGAAGGTGGTCGAGGTCGCCGGCGGCCTGGGAGGCATGGAGCACACCGCCGCGGTGGCGATCATGATGAACGCCGCGAAGGATCCCGAGTACTCGAAGGAGACCGCCGCCCACGAGACGGCGCACCACTGGTTCGGCGACAACATCCGGATCAAGGACTGGGGCGACTTCTGGATGAGCGAGGGCTTCACCAACTACGCCACCTACCGGTTCTTCCGGGCCGAAGAAGGCGAGCCGAAGTTCGTCAGCCTGCTCGACCGCGCCAAGCTCGAGCTGCGCGACGCGCTGGAGGCCAACCCGCACGTGCTCAGCGCTCCGCCCGAGACCGACGTGAACGAGATCTTCGACTCGGTGCCGTACGAGATGGGGCCGTGGATGCTGCGGATGATGGAGAGCGAGCTGGGCACCGGGAAGTTCGACGCCCTGCTGAAGGATTGGTACGGCGCCAAGCGGCAGGGCACCGTCTCGACCGAGGACTGGGTGAAGTTCTCGAAGGAGAAGACCGGCCACGACTTCGGCCCGTTCTTCAAGAGCTGGAACAAGCTCACCGCGGTGCCCAGCTACCAGTCGGACGTGAACCTCGCCGGCTCGAAGGTGGCGGTGAAGATGTCCGCGTCCACCCCGGTGCCCGAGCAGATCAAGATCCCGCTGCGGCTCGAAGGGGCCAACGGCAAGTCGCTCACCGTGATGGTGGATCCGAAAAAGGGCCTCAGCGTCGACGCAGGCTTCCCGGTGAAGAAGTTCACCTGGGATCCCGAGCGCACCGTCCTCGCCTTCGTGCGGTGACCCCTTCGCTGCAGGCGCGAATCGACGCCCAGCTGAAGCTGCGGGTGCACGCGGTCGGGCCGGTCTACGGGCACCTGAAGCTGCAGACCGCCGGGCACCTGCTCGACGTGTTGATCGGCGGCACCACCCGGATCAACCCCGGGGTCTCGACGCTGGACTGGAAGACCGCTCCGCTGGCCGAGGTGTTCTTCGCCTACGACGAGGGCGAGGACTACGAGATCGAGGTCGGCGACCGGCTCATCGGCGGGAAGCTGATCGAGAAGAACGTGCTCACCTGGAAGGGAGCCGAGCTGATCCGGCTCGAGTGCGCCGAAGGAACCGCCGTTCGCCTCAACGATCGCTGGGAATTGCTCGCCGACCCCGGCCACCCGCGCCTGAAGTCCCGCGCGCCGGCCGCCCGGCTGCCATTTCGCTCGCCGCTCGAGGTCGACCTGGATCCCGCCCAGCAGCGGATCGTCGGGCTCCCGGCCGAGGCGCAGACCCTGATCCTCGGCGAGGCCGGCTTCGGGAAGACCACCGTCGCGCTGCACCGACTGCTGGCGTTGAAGCGCCAGGCGCCCGAGGGGTTTCGGGCCGCGGTGGTGGTGCCGACCCACGGGCTGCGGCGGCTCACCCAGCTGATGCTCGAGCGCAAGGGCGAGCGGGAGATCGAGGTGTGGACCTACGATCAGTGGGCGCTGGCGGCGGCGCGCAAGGCGTTTCCCGATCTGCCGCACCGGGAGAGCCAGAGCACCAGCGCCGAGGTGATCCAGCTCAAGCGCCACGGCGCGCTCGAGGGCGTGCTGGCCGACTTCGCCCAGGACCACCCTTCCCCCGCCCAGGACGAGGATCGCCCCACCCGCAGCAAGGCGCGCGCGACCCGGGCCGACCTCGAGGTGTTCTTCGGCGACTCGGCCTGGATGGACCAGGTGGTGGCGGCGTCGGGCGGACAGCTCGCGTCCCGCACGGTGAAGGACCTGACGATGCACACCCGGGTGCAGTTTCGCGACCCGGCGGAGACCGAGTACGCGGACGTCGATCGCGCCAACCTCACCGCGGTCGACGGGCGGCGGCTCGACGACGGCACCCCGAACGAAGACGCGGGCTCGGTGGATCCCGAGGACTACGCGGTGCTGTTCGAGCTGGCCCGGCTGCGGGCAGTGCAGCAGCGGGCGAAGCCGCTGTCGCTGGCGACCTGGGACGCGCTGCTGGTCGACGAGGCGCAGGAGCTCGCCCCGCTCGAGCTGCGGCTGCTGGGTCGATCGCTGAACCCGCGCGGCTCGGTGATCGTGGCGGGCGACGCGGCGCAGCAGGTGGATCCGACCTCCCACTTCGCCGGCTGGGAGCCGGTGATGGCCGAGCTGGGCGCGGCGGAGCACGTCTGCGCGACGCTCGAGGTGAGCTACCGGTGCCCGCCCGAGGTGACCGCCTTCGCCCGGAGCCTGATCGATCAGGGGCCGCCTCCGGCCGAGCCGCTGCCGGCGATCACCCGCGCGCTGTGCGACAACGGCTGCCACCTCGCGCTCTGGCTGACCTCAGAGCTGCGCCGGATCCAGGGCGAGGACCCCGCCGGCTCGATCGCGGTCATCTGCCGATCGGACGTGACGGCGCGCGGCTTCGCGCGGTCGCTCGGCCATGGGCTGACCGTCCGGCTGGCGCTCGAGGGCGACTTCCAGTTCACCCCCGGGATCACCGTCACCAGCGTGCAGGAGGTGAAGGGGCTCGAGTTCGACTGCGTGGTGGTGCCCGACGCGCAGGCGTCGACCTACCCGCGCACGCCCGCGTCGCGCCGGGCGCTGTACGTGGCGGTCACCCGGGCGACCCACCACCTGGGTGTCGCCGCGGTGGGACGCTGGTTCGAGTAGCCGGTTTGTGGCCCGGCCGGGCTGCCGAGTAGAACGTCTTCATGACCCTCGCGAGGATCGGTCGCGTCCTGAGCGGGCTGGCGGTGCTGGCGCTGCTGGGCTGCGGTCTGGAGCGCGAGCCGCGCTCGGCCGCTCACCGGGCCGCGATCACCGGAGGCGAGGTCTCCACCGGAGATCCCGCGGTCGCCTTCCTGATGATGGTCAACGGGGGCCTGTGCACCGGGACGTTGATCTCGCCGCGGATGGTGCTGACCGCGGCGCAGTGCGAGGTCATCCCCCCGGTCCTCGGCACGGTCCGGTTCGGGACCTCGATCAACGTCGTCACCCGGGAGGTGGCGATCGTCGACACCCAGATCCACCCCTTTGCGGATCTGCGGCTGGTGAAGCTTGCGATCCCGATCGGCGACGTGGCCCCGTACCGAATCAACCAGACGCCGTTGAGCTCGGCGGACGTCGGCCGGCCGCTGCGGCACGTCGGCTTCGGGCTCGACGCCTACCCGCAGGGGGGAATCTACAACCCCAAGCGGCACGTCACCCTCACCGTCACCGCCGTCAGCTCGAACTACCTCAGCTACGCGTCGAGCAACGGGCCCAAGGGCGTCTGCTACGGAGACACCGGCGGGCCCGGCCTGATGCGCACCGACGCCGGCACCGAGGAGGTCGTCGGGGTGTTGAGCTACGACGTCGGCAGCCCCGCCTGCTACGGCGAGGCGACCGACACCCGGGTCGACGCCTTCGCCGACTGGGTGAACCAGGTGGCGGCCGGGTGGGAAGAGCAGAGCTGCGAGGGGGGCAACGGCTGCCGGCTCGACTGCGCCCCGGTGGACCCCGACTGCTTCTGCGTGCACGACGGGAAGTGCGACCTGCGCTGCCCGAAGGTGAGCCTGGATCCCGACTGCCCTCCCGACTGCGGCCAGGACGGGGTCTGCTCGGGGTCGACCTGCCCGTTCCGGGATCCGGACTGCATCGCGCCCGGCGCCACTTGCACCGCCGACACCCAGTGCCAGAGCCGCGCCTGTGCCACCCAGGGCACCCAGCGGTTCTGCTCGCGCGGCTGCGACTCGACCGCCGATTGCCCGAGCACGACGTACTGCTCGGCGACCAACCGGATCTGCCTGCTGCGCCCGCTGCTGGCAGAGGCGTGCGACGCCGCGCTCCCGTGCGCAGAGGGGGTCTGCGCGGGCGAGAGCGACGGGGGGAGCTTCTGCCGGGCGACCTGCGAATCGTCGAGCGGCTGTCCTTCCGGGCAGCAGTGCCTGGCGACCTCGAGCAGCCCCGGGATCTGCCGGCCGCGGCCGACGACCGAGCCGGTGGTGCCGAGGAAGCAGGGCTGCGCCGCCGCGCCGGGAAGCCTGTGGCTGGCGGCCGCTGGGCTGCTGGGGTTGGGC
>JAGSPQ010000239.1 GCA_018262385.1 Myxococcaceae bacterium
ACCCGCACCCGGCGGTTTGGGGCCGAGAGCCGCACCGACTCCGCGCCGATGGCCGCCGCCTGAGCTCCGACCCGCACAGCCATCCGCACGACGGGTGGTGCAAGCCGCTGCCGCGCGGGCGCCCGCTCCCGAAGCACGCCTCGCTGGCGGCCTCTCAAGTCGCGCTCGATCGCCAGCGGCTCGGCGGACGCCCCGCGCTGCTCAAGCGCAAGTGGAAGCGGATGGCGGCCTCACCGTTCGCCTTCCTCCGCGGCGCCGCGCTGCTGTTCGACGAGTGCCTGCGCCGCGAGGGCAGCTGGGCCAAAGGTCCGACCGGCGGCGGCTCGCTGGTGGGCGATCTGCACCTGGAGAACTTCGGCGTCTTCTTCGCCGACGGCGGCGCGCCGCACTTCCACCTCAACGACTTCGATGCGCTGCGCGACGGGCCGTGGCGGTTCGACGTGCTGCGGCTGCTGACCAGCGTGGTCCTCGCCCGCCCCGAGCTGCGCGCGTCCGGCACCCAGGCGCAGGAGCTGGCCCGGGTGGCGCTCGAGGGACACCAGCAGGGGCTGTCGGGCAAGCCGGTCGAGGCGCCGGCGTTCGTCGCCCAGCAGTGCCAGCAAGCGAGCGCGATCCCGCGGCAGCAACTGCTCGACAAGCACCTGCAGGGCGCGAGGCTGGCCCGCGACGACAAGCACCCGGAGGCGCCGGCCTCGCTGGTGAAGCAGATTCCCTCGGCGCTGGTGCGGTGGTCGGTCTCGCTGCCCGGAGAGTTCGGGCCGGCGGTCGAGCAGCTGAAGGTCCTCGACGTGCGGCGGCGCATCTCCGGCACCGGCTCGCTGGGCGCCGAGCGGCTGATCATCCTCACCGAGGGCGACGCGCGGGGACGCTGGCTGCTCGAGGCGAAGGAAGTCGACTTCAGCGCCGAGCGGGTGGTCGAGGCGATGCGCGCCGCGGTGCAGCGGCCGCCGGCGCTGATTGGCTACGCCGAGCTCGGCAAGCTGCAGCTGGTGATTCGGCCGATGGCGGCCGGGGAAGAGAAGATCTCGCTCGAGCAGCTGCCGGAAGATCAGCTCCCGGAAATGCTCCACTTCCTCGGCGCGATGTCGGGCGAGGTCCACCGGCGCCTCGCCCGCTCGCGGATCAAGCGATGGACCCCGAAGGAGCAGCGCGGGCTGCTCGACTCGACCCGCCGCCTCGCCGCGATGCACGAGGAAGCGTTCCTCGGGTTCTGCGCGCTGCAGGCGAAGTAGCGCGCAGTCTTCGCTCAGGCGTCGTGCGGCGTCGCCGGCCGCAGCTCGTCGATCGTCGCCGCCAGCGCCTCGAACTCCGCCTTCGAGGCGAACAGGTGCTGCGACACCAGCACCCGCTTGTCCTCGCCGACGAAGATCACCACCGTCTCGCGATCCGCGCCGCTGCGGCGAACGTCCTTCACCGCGCTCCACGGAATCTCGATCAGCCCCTGGGTCGCGCGCGCGACCGTCAGCGCCACCGCCGTCACCCGCACTCCCCAGCCGGGCCGCGGCCGCAGCTTCAGGTGCACCGTCAGCATCGCCAGCACCAGCCCCGCGCTGATCCCCGCCCGCGCAAACTCCAGCGGCGCCCCGCTGCGCACCGCGCCTGCCATCGCCCAGGCGGTCAACACCAGGCTGCCCGCCGCGCCGAGCGCCAGCAGCAGCCTCCACTTTCGCGGGTGATAGGCGAAGAACTCCCGTCGCGAACCAGGGGTCATGGGTCCGCCCGTTCTACCGTGCCCGCCTTCACCCGGTACCAGACAGTTCCCAGCCCCGCCGCCCGCTGCACCAGCGCCGGATCGGTGGTGGTGAGGAAGACCTGCGCGCCCGACTCGGCCAGGTACCCCATCAAGAACTGGTTGCGCTCGGGGTCCAGCTCGCTCGAGACGTCGTCGAGCAACAGCAGCGGCAGAAACCCGGAGTGGGCGTGGAGGTTCTCGATCTCCGCCACCTTCCACGCCAGCACCAGCGCCCGCGCCTGCCCCTGGGAAGCGAACGCCCGCGCGGCGTGGGTTCCCAGCGACAGCTCGAGATCATCGACGTGGGGTCCGACCGAGGTGAAGCCGCGCTCCTGATCGCGCTGCAGCCGCTGATCGAGCGCGGCGGCCAGCGCCAGCTGCAGCTGCAGCTCGGTGGCGCCGGCGAAGTCCACCTCCTCGAGGTGCGAGGGCAGGTAGAGGTAGCGCGCCGGGTCCTCGGTGCGGCCGATGCGCGAGAACGCCGTCTGCGCCCGCGCGCCCAGCTCGCCCATCAGCGACCGCCGCCGCGACCACAGCCGCGCGCCCACCCGCGCCAGCGTCGCGTCCCACGCCGACAGGTGCGCCGCCGGAGCGCCTTCCTTCAGCAGCCGGTTGCGCGACTTCAGCGCCCGCCCGTACTCGCGGCTCTCGGTGAGGAAGGCGGGGAAGCGGTTGAAGACGGCCCGGTCGAGGAAGTTGCGCCGGCCCTCGGGGCCGCCCTTCACCACCTGCAGGTCGTCGGGAGTGAAGGCCACCACGCTGACCCCGCCGAAGTACGCCTCGAGCGACGAGGCCCGCTTGCCGTCGACGAACGCGTGGCGCGAGCCGGCGGCGACCTCGACCGAGATCTCCCGCTCGGCGCCCGAGAGCAGGAACCGCCCCGTCACCCGGGCGGTGGTCTGACCGAACGCCACCAGCTCCGACAGCTTCGCCGCCCGCAGCGGCTTCAAGGTGGCGAGGAAGTACAGCCCCTCGAGCAGGTTGGTCTTCCCCTGCCCGTTCTCGCCCACCGCGACGGTGGCCTTCGGGCCGGGCACCAGCTCGACGCGGGAGAGATTTCGAAAGCGCTCGTAGGTGAGCGAGAGCAGCTGCACGGGGTGGCCTCGCCTCCTCTTCTCGCGGGCGCCGGAGGTTATCCAACGTTTGCTTTCCGCGTTAGCGTTGCGGCGTGGATGACGCCTCGTTTCGACTGCGGCTCGAGGGACGTGCCGAGCGGCTCGAGATCGCTCGGGTCCGGCTGACCGCCCTCGCCCAGATGCTGCGGGGGCTGCGCTGGAGAGCCCGGCTGCGCGAGAACACCGCGCTGCTGCGCGAGACCGCGGCGGGCCAGGCGGCGGTGGAAGAGGCGCTGGCGGTGGTGGCGCGGCGGGCGAAGGCCGAGTCGTGGCCCGAGAGCAGTCAGGTGATGCGCGGCGCGGCCGAGGTCGAGCAGCTGGCCAACCGCGTCGCTGCGCTCGCGCTCAAGCGGCTGGGGGTGAAGAGCCGGCCGGAGGATCTGGCTCAGCGGCTCGAGCACCTCGAGCTGCTGGTCCTCGCCGAGCCGCGGCTGGTGCTCCCCGGCCAGCGATGGAAGACCGCTCAGCAGGTGCTGCCGCCCACCCATCCCGACGTCCAGCGGGCAGGGCGCTTCGCCGCGGTGCTCGAGCCGCTCTTCAAGCGGCCGATGCAGCCCTCGGCGCGAATGCCCTTCACCCTCGAGGAGCTCGACGGCCTCGCCGCCGCCTGGCCCGACGGGCAGCGCGCGCTCGCCGCGGTGTGGACCCGGGTGGAGAAGATCGACTCCGCCGGCACCCTGACCGCGTTTCTGCGCCGGCGGGCGATCAACACCCCCAGGCACGCGCCGAAGAATGGCGCCGAGCAGGTGCTGGCCGCCGAGTTCTGGAGCCACTTCGCCCTCGGCCGCCTCGCCGAGCTGACCCAGAGCCCGATCGCCCCGGTGGAGTGCGCCGAGCCCGAGCGGTTCGAGGTGCTGCGGTGGCTGATTGCGCGCCAGACCGACGTCGACGCGCGGCTGCCCAGCTCGAGCACGCTCGCCGATTCCCGCGCCGGGCTGATGGAGCTGGCGGTCGAGCTGTCCTCGCTGCCGCCCCGGCCGCGCATCGGCGATCCGCAAGGCGAGGCGTGGTGGAAGCGGCTCACCGAGCGGGCCGAGCGGGCCGAGCAGGCGGTGGGCGCGCCCGACTACCAGAAGCTGCAGGACAACCTGCGGCTGTTCCTGCGGGTGCTCCAGCCGCCGAACAAGACGCCGCCGGTCTACCGCGCGCTCGCCACCCTGCCCCACCCGAGCGTCTCCAACGGCAGCGAGCCGACCACCCTCGTCCAGCTGGTCGAAGCGATGCGCGCGAAGATGGCGTGAGTCAGACGCGCATCGGCATCACCACCGCGGTGTACGACTTGTCACCGGGGGCATGCACGACGCCGGGGCTGTGCTCATCGCCCAGCTCGAGGGCAATCTCATCGCCCTCCATCACCGACAGCACGTCGAGCAGGTAGCGCGCGTTGAAGCCGATGGTCAGCGCTCCGCCGCGGTACGCCACCTCGATGTCATCCTTCGCTTCGCCGAGGTCGGGGTTGTTGGCGGTGATCCGCAGCTGGTTCTCGCCCAGCGACAGCTTGACCGCGTTCGACTTGTCCGCCGACAGCAGCGAGATCCGCTTCAGGCCTTCGAACAGCCGGGCGCGCGGCACCAGCAGCTGCTTCTCACCCTCTTTCGGAATCACCCGCTGGTACTCGGGGAACTGACCGTCGATCAGGCGCATCACCATCGACAGCCCCGGCTTCTTGAACAGCGCCGAGTTCTCGGCGAACCCCAGCTGGCACTCGGCCTCGGGCGCCTCTTCGAGCAGCCGCTTGAGCTCGAACAGCCCTTTGCGCGGGATGATCACCCCGCTCTTGAGCTTGAAGTCGCCGGTCAGCTCGCGCTCGATCAGCGACAGCCGGTGACCGTCGGTGGCCACCATCCGGACCTTGCCGCCTTCGCGCGGCTCGAAGAACACCCCGTTGAGGATGTAGCGGGTCTCGTCGGTCGAGATCGCGAACGAGGTCTTCTTGATCATCTCCAGCAGCGTCTGGCCGCCGATCTTCACCAGCGGAGCGTTCTCTTCCTTCGGCAGCTTGGGGAACTCCTCAGGCGCCATCCCCACGATCTTGTAGTGGGCCGGGCCGGAGGTGATCTCCGCGTAGTTGTTGGGCAGCTTCTTCACCGTCAGCTGCGCTTCAGGCAGGTTCTGGACGATGTCGAAGACGTACTTCGCCGAGAGCGTCACCGCGCCCGGCTTGATCACCTCGGCCGGATGCTCGCTGACGATGCCGATGTCGAGGTCGAACGCGGTGACGGTGACTCCCGCCTTGGTCGCGTTGACCAGCACGTTGGACAGGATGGGCATCGTCGACTTGCGCTCGACGATTCCCTGCGCCCGGTGGAGCGCCTTCTTCAGCTCATCGGCGGCGATGCGAAATTCCATAGCGTGGCTCGTCTAGCCCACGCCCTCTGACTTCTCAACGAGTTGCTTACCTGCAGCCGGAGCGCAGCGGGTTGGTGAGGTGCTGCCGCTCCTGAAAGTCGGGCCTTCCCACCAGCTTCTCCGCGGGGGCGTGCAGCAGGTCGGTGTTGATCTTCATTGCGTCCGTGGGCGCCTTCGGGCCGTCCACCTGCTCGAGCTGCTGGCGTTGGGCTCCGGTCGCATCCGTCCCGTCGTCCTCCAGCGGGCCGCCGCAACCAGCCAGGGCCAGCACCATCACCGCCGCTCCGAGTACCTTCTTCATTGTGTCCTCCCTCCGGGTTTGAACTTCAAAGACCCTCCAACGACCGAAATTGTGCAGCAGGGGAGCGGGAAATGCGTGCGACGATCGGCCGGCGCGCGCGGTAATAGGTGCGGAAAAGTGGCACGACGACCCAAGACCCCGCGCTGGCTCCAGGCCGCGCGCACCAGCGACGCCCCTCCGGTCGCCAAGCCCGATTGGCTCTCGCGGGCGCTGGCCCGGGCGGGCGCGCTGCCGCTCAAGGAAGCCGAGGCGGCGATCGCCGAGGGGCGGGTGCGGGTCGACGGCAAGAAGGTGCTCGAGCCGTTCTCTCCCCTGCGCGCCGGCAGCAAGGTCAGCCTCGACGGGAAGGAGGTCGACGTCGCCGCGGCCACCCGGGTGGTCCTCTTCCACAAGCCGGCCGGAGTGGTGACCTCGGATCACGATCCGAAGAAGGTCGGCACCGTCTTCCAGCGGCTGGGCCAGGTGCTGCCGCCCGAGCTGCAGGGGTTCGGCTGGCACGCGGTCGGCCGGCTGGATCGCGACACCACCGGGCTGCTGCTCTTCACCAACGACGAGCGCTTCGTCGCCCACGCCACCTCGCCCGAGACCCGGCTGGAGAAGCGCTACCTCGCGCGGGTCTCCGGGCAAATCACCGAGGCCAAGCTCGCCTTGCTGCGC
>JAGSPQ010001033.1:0-2168 GCA_018262385.1 Myxococcaceae bacterium
GGTCGTCGCGGAACTTTCCCGCTCCGACCATCGCCGCCAGATCCCGGTTGGTGGCGCAGATCAGCCGCGCGTCCACCCGCGCCGGAGGGTCGTTGCTCCCCAGCGGCGTCACCTCGCCCTGCTCGAGCGCGCGCAGCACCTTCGCCTGCAGCATCAGCGGCAGCTCACCCAGCTCGTCGAGGAACAGAGTGCCGCCGTCCGCCTTCTGGAACTCGCCGATCTTGTGGAAGCTCGCTCCGGTGAACGCCCCCTTCACGTGGCCGAACAGCACGCTCTCGAGCATCGTCTCGGGAATCGCCGCGCAGTTCACCGTCACGTACGGCTTGTTCGCCCGCTTGCTGTTGAAGTGGATCGCGCGCGACACCAGGTCCTTGCCGGTGCCGCTCTCTCCCTGCACCAGCACCGCCGCATCGGTGGACGCGACCTGCTCGATCCTCCGCTCGACCTCCAGCCAGGCGGGCGACAGCCCCTTGATCACGAACGGCCGCCCGGTGTCGTCCCGGGTCGAGCGGGCCAGCTGCGCCCGGCGCAGGAACTTGGCCGACGCCTCGGCGACCTGCTCGAGCACCCCCACCTGCTCGTCGGCGAAGGCGTTCTTCTGCGCCGCCGCGACAGTCAGCACGCCGATCGGCCGACCCTGCCACGGAATCGGCACCGCCAGCACCGCCCCGACCTCGAGGAAGTACCGCGCGTAGTTCGGATCCTTCGCGGTGTCGTTGCACAGGTACGGGCGGCCCGACTCGAAGCAGGTGAGGGCGATGCCGTTGGGCCGGCCATCCTTGCGCGCCCGCAGCACGCTGCCGGTGCCGGGGAGGGTGACCACCACCCCCGCCACGACGTGGAAGTCGACCGTCAGCCCCTTCTGCTTCGGGTCGAACAGAAAGACCGCCCCGTCCCGGGTCTTCGTCTGCGCGCACGCCACCTCCACCAACCGGCGCGCCACCTGCTCCATGTCGGCGGAATGGAGCGCTTCGTTCGTGTTGGTGTTTTGTGACATGTGTTGCATCACATAGAACAGTCAGTTGCTTCGATGCAACTTCGCCCGGGTCAACCGGCTGTTCTTTCAGTGGGTTGGCGGTCGCTGCGGTGCGGCACGAGGGGTGCACAAGGGCCCAGCATGAACTTCTTCAAACTGACCGCCCTCCTCGCTTCCTTCTCGCTTCTCACCGCTTGCGGCATCGACGACACCCAGGTCACCGAGTCGGACGTCCTCGACTCGAGCCAGGACGAGCTGATCGCCAAGGGCCGCTTCGAGACCTTCACCGGCCGCGACGGCAAGACCTACTTCCACCTGCTGGCCGGCAACGGCGAGAAGGTCCTCGCTTCCCAGGGCTACACCACGCTGGCTTCCGCTGAAGCCGGCATCGCGTCGGTCAAGACCAACGGCGTCCTCGCCGAGCGGTTCGAGCAGCGCACCGCGGTCGACGGCTCCACCTACTTCGTCGTCAAGGCGGGCAACGGCGCCGTCATCGGCGTCAGCCAGATGTACTCGACGGTCTCGAACACCACCCGCGCGCAGAACGCGGTCATCGCGGTGCTGAAGATCAGCTTCGCCCAGGCCCCGGTCGTCATCGGCGCCCGCTTCGAGACCTTCAAGGGCCTCGACTCGAAGTACTACTTCCACGCCCGCGCCGGCAACGGCGAGATTGTCCTCCAGTCGCAGGCCTACACCACCAGCACCAGCTCGAAGAACGGCGTCGCCTCGGTGCAGACCAACGGCTCCATCAGCGCCCGCTACGAAGTGCGCGAGGCTTCCAACGGCCAGTACTACTTCGTCCTCAAGGCGGCGAACGGTGCGGTCATCGCCCGCGGCGAGACCTACGCCTCGAAGTACAACGCCGAGCGCGGCATCGCGACCTGCGTCGACCTGCTGACCGGCGTCGTCAGCCGCTAGGCCGAATCAAGCTGCAACAAAGGGGGGCCCTCCGAGCTGCTTCGGGGGGCTTTTTTGTTTGCGGGCGTGGTGCTCCCGCCGTCTCCGGGCAGGGAAAAACAGGCGGGGGCAGTCGCCAGCGGCAACCGCCACCGGTCGGGCAGTGCGGGACTCAGACCCCTCCCCCCGCGGTCCGACCACCGACGTGCTGGCGCGACGCTCCTGCTTGGTGGGGTCGATCGGCCCGGCCGCCGAGCTCAGACGAGCCAGGTGTTTGTGGGGGGGCTGGCAACGA
>JAGSPQ010001033.1:2188-4218 GCA_018262385.1 Myxococcaceae bacterium
CACCCCCCTCAAAGCTCGGGTGGTCGCCTACTCGCCGAGGATCTTCACGATCACCCGCTTGCGCCGCTGCCCGTCGAACTCCGCGTAGAACACCTGCTGCCAGGGGCCGAGGTCCAGCGCGCCGTTCGTCACCGGCAGCACCACCTCGTGGTGGATCAGCAGCGACTTCAGGTGGGCGTGGCCGTTGTCCTCGCCGGTGCGGTGGTGCTGGTAGTCGGGGCCTTCGGGGGCCAGCCCCTCGAGCCACTTCCAGATGTCCTGGTGCAGCCCGGGCTCGTCGTCGTTGACGAACACCCCGGCGGTGATGTGCATCGCCGAGACGAGCGCCATCCCTTCCTGGATCCCCGACTTCTTCACCAACTTCTCCACCGTGTCGGTCAGGCGGATCAGCTCGCGCTTCTGCTTGGTCTCGAACCAGAGGTACTCGGTCAGGGCTTTCATCGGCGCAGGGGAGGGCGGCTCAATACGGCCGGTAGCCCGCCCAGAGCAGGGTGTCGGCCCCGGCGCTGAACACGCAGAGCTTCTGCCCCTGCTTGACGAAGAACCCGGTCAGGACCGAGGACTGGCGCAAGCGGAAGCTCGCCGTGCCAGTCGGAGCGGCGTCACACGCGGTGGCCTCGGGCAGCAGCCACGCCAGCGAGATCGCGCCATCGCTCGAGCTCAGCATGGTGATTACGATCGGGCCGCTCACCAACGTGGAGGCGGTGGTGGTGCCGATGAGGGCGCCACTCTCCAGGCGGGAAGCGTCGGTGTCGGCGGTGAGCGTTCTCGGCGCGGTCTGGGCGTTGCCGTTTCCGGCATCGGCGAGCACCACCCCCGCGTCGATCAACAGCTGCCCCATTCCGTTGACGCCCGAACAGGTGGAGAGGACCAGAAACACGCTCAGCATCGGGACGAGCCGGAGATTTTTCATCCGCGCTGTATCTCAGCTTGCCCGGCCGCCAACAACTCCGCGGGGCCTACCGCTCGAGGCAGCTGAGCCGCGGATCAGGGGCCGTCGCCAGGTAGACATCCACCACCGCTCCGGTGTGTCGCCGGCCGGCCTTGTCCGTCCAGCTGAACGCCGCGCGCTCGCGCTCGCAGTTGCCGTCCCGATCGCAGCGCGGCTCGACGGTGAAGCCCAGGCCCAGCGAGGTCACCCCCGCCGCCGGCAGGGTCCGCAGCTCGCCGGGGTCGGTGCGGCGGTCGCCGTCGAGGTCGCTCCACAGGCGCAGGCTCCCGAAGGCGAGATCCGCGCGGTCGACCACCCCATCGTGGTTCTCGTCGAGCGCCGCGAGCGCCGCGAAGCCGTGGGTTGCCAACGAGCCGTCGGGCAGCCGGGTGTTGGAGCCGAACAGCTCGGTGCCGTCGTCGATGCGGCCGTTTCGATCGAGGTCCCGCACCAGCCAGGGCGTCGCCGGGCGTGGCCAGCTGCTGTAGACCGCCTGCCCGGGGGCGAACGCGAATGACGCGTTGGGCGCGGCGAGGCCCACCGGCGCGCCGTCGAACGACAGCACCAGCGGCGTGGTGCACTCGTACCGGTCGTTCGAGGAGGCGCTGCAGTACCAGGTGCTGTACTGGGTGCCGGTCTCGCTGGTCGTCCCATCACATCGGGACGACACCCAGTTCCTCACCCAGTTGTCCCAGATGTCGGGGTAGGCGGTGTTTCGCCGGTTGCACCACGCCCAGAAGCGGCCCGCCGAGCATCCGCCGGTGTTGTTGGCCGCCGAGCAGTGGTCGCCGTAGCCCATGTCGCCATTGCAGCCGCCACCCTCGGCGTCCTCGCAGGTGTGGATGATCTCCGGGCAGTCGAAGTCGTGGTGATCGACCTTGCCGTCGCAGTCGTCGTCGACGCCGTTGTCGCAGCTCTCGGAAGGGGGCCGGCAGGTGGTCTCCCACTGACCCGCGGGGGTGCAGCGCCGGGTGCCGCCGCCGCTGCAGGAAGTGGAGCACGACTGGGTCTGGCCCGGGGTGCACACCCAGCAGTTGGAGTCGGTCGCGTCCGCCTGGCCGTCACAGTCATCGTCGATGCCATTTCCGCAGACCTCGGA